>JBGSRQ010000484.1:0-2044 GCA_041737515.1 Rhodobacterales bacterium
GGCCGCGCCTTTGCGCAGCGTCTGGGCATCGCCGCCGACCGCGCTTACGGCAATTGGCGTGAGATGCTGGCGCACGAGGTGGCGCGCGCCGACCGGGTGGACCTTGTGACGGTGGCCACGCCGAATTCCACCCATTACGAGATATCGAAAGCCTTCCTTGCCGCCGGGATCAACGTTCTGTGCGAAAAGCCGATGACGGTGACCGTGGAAGAAGCCGAAGATCTGGTCCGCACCGCCCGTGCGTCAGGTGCGATCTGTGCTGTGAATTATGGCTACACCGGATATGCGCTGGTGCGGCACATGCGGGCGATGGTCGCGCGTGGCGACATCGGCAAGGTGCGGCTTGTGGTTGCGGAATTTGCCCATGGCCACCACGCCAACGCCGCCGACATGGACAATCCGCGCGTGCGCTGGCGCTATGATCCGGCGCAGGCGGGGGTGTCGGCGCAGTTTGCCGATTGCGGCATCCATGCGCTGCACATGGCAAGTTTCGTAACCGGACAAGAGGTTACGCGGCTGTCTTCAGACTTTGCCTCAACCCTGACCGGGCGGGTGCTGGAAGATGATGCAATGGTCAACTTCCGCATGGATCAGGGCACTGTCGGTCGGCTTTGGACCTCATCTGTTGCCATCGGGCGGCAGCACGGGCTGGGATTGCAGGTGTTTGGTGAAACCGGCGGTCTGCGCTGGGCGCAGGAACACCCCAACCAGCTTTTCTACATGCCGCTGGGCGGGCGCTTGCAAACCATTGAACGCGGCGAGGCGAATCTCTCGCCCGAGGCCGACCGTGCCAGCCGCGTGACCGTCGGCCATGCCGAGGGGATGCCGCTGGCCTTCGGCAACATCTACCGCGATCTGGGCGAGACGATTGCTGCGCTGAAAGCAGGCCGCACGCCCGACCCTGCAGCCCAGCTTTACCCGACAGCGGAAGACGGATTGCGATCCATCGCCGCGATCCACGCCGCCGTTGCGTCAGCGAAAGACGACGGCATCTGGGTCGACGCCCGCCCGCCAATGTTTCGCTAAGGCGAACCCGCTCAACCTGTTTCAGGTTAAGGGAAATCCGGGGCATGAAAGCCCTTGGGAATGCTGCGAGCTGCATCTGATCCGCCGCACGCTACCAAACACAACACGCTCTAGACCTGCGGCACGCGGCGCAAAGTGCTTCGTTCCACCACATGGCTGGGGAAAAGGCGCATCTCGGGCATCCGGTCCGGCGCGTCGATCACCGCCTGCACAAGGTCGATGCAGGCAGCGATCATTTGCCCGAAGGGCTGATGGATCGTGGTCAGGTTGATGCCGGCCCAACCCGCCATCTCCATATCATTCAGGCCGATCACGCCCACGTCACCCGGCGCGCAAAGCCCGGCATCGCGCAGCGCCGACAACGCCCCGATGGAAAGCACATCATCGGCGCAGAAATAGGCCTCGGCCCGCGTGCCCGCCAGAAGCCGGGTCATTTCGGTGCGCCCTGCCTCGAACGTATACGCCCCGGCAAAGCTGACCGTGACATCGCCCGCCTCGGCCACGAATCCGGTCAGACGGTCGTGCGTGGTAGAGGCACCCTCTGGCCCGCCAATGAACCCCAATTGCCGATATCCGCGCTGCAACAGCGTTTGCGCGGCCAGACGACCGGCGGCAACATTGTCGATGCACACCACAGACACATCACGCGCATCATCGGCGCGGCCAAAGGCATGCACCACAGGCAAGCCCGCATCAGCGAACGCGCGGGCGAAACCGGGCGGCAGATGGGAGGACGCAATGATCACACCATCCACCGAATACTGGCGCAAAAGCTGCACCGATTTCGCAGGATCGGTTTCATCCGAAAGGTTCACCAGAAGCGGGCGCAGGCCACGATCCTGCAAACCCCGCGTGAACAGATCAAAGATCTGCAGGAAGACCGGGTTGTGAAAGTTGTTTGACACAAGGCCGATCAGCCGCGTGCTGCGCGTGGTCAGGCTGCGGGCCAGCATGTTGGGGCTATAGCCCAAAACCTGCGCCGCCGCCTCGACCCGCGCGCGCGTGCCCGCCGAAATCG
>JBGSRQ010000520.1:0-2363 GCA_041737515.1 Rhodobacterales bacterium
CGGTCATAACCACGTCATCCACGCCGGTCACATCTGTGGCGATCACAGTGCCGCCGGTCGCCAGTGCAATCTCGGCCGCGATCCGCTGCGACGACCAGCTGCGCTTGCCGCTGGTTTGCGTATCGTCGATCAGGTCATAGCAGGGTATCGGGCGGGGTACGGCGTCGTGGCCGTCGATCCGGGTGAGGGGCGGGGTGGCATTCAGGCGGGTTTGCGATGTGCTGCGGCGGCCGCTTTTTACTGTTGATCCAGGCACGCCGGGTCTTGGTCGTGATGCGCGCCTCTTCCTGATCAGGAAAACCGACCTTGGCCTTGCAGGGGGCATGGCCAAGATAGACATTCTCGATCAAATAGATGTGCAGCCCGGCGCAAAAGTCGGCCGGATCAAACCGGGCCACCACATGCCGCCCGGCAATCTCTTCGACCATCCAGTCGGCCCAGTACTCGTTCCCCTGAAACTTCAGCAGACCGGATTTGGTGTCGCCGCGCAGGCCCTCGGCCCCTAAAAGCCAAAGCCGCCGCTGTGCCTCGGTCGCCTTGCGGATCGGGGCCTTTCTGAAACATAATCCGAAGCGTACGAGGTTTTGAGGAAGTGACAGCACTTGGGAGGTCGCATACCCTCCGAACATCTTGTGTTCACGTGGCGAATGGCTCAGGCACTGACCTTGAAGTACTCCCTGTTGACCCTGATTTCAAGCCCTGACCCGCTGCCGTGCGTCAAACGCCGCCCCCCCTGCCACAGACTTCGCCGTTAAACGGGGTTTAAAGGGGATAGAAGGGACCTTGCCGGACATCTGCGTGTCCGTGGCACCCTGCGAGCAGCAAAGCGCCTGTGTGGCCCGTTTTTGCGCAATGTCCCACTCCCGGTTTTCACGCGCGCGAGATCCCTGCCGCCCCCCGAAACCTTTCAAGGGTGAACTGCCCCCCTGCCGCGCGGCATTGTCGGCGGCATGAACACATCATCCCTGATCCAATCAAGCGCTCTAGCGCTGTGCTTTGAGGGCGCTGGGGTGCCCGAATGGGTGCAGCTGACACCCGCCGGTCCCGACCTGCCATCCCGTGACAGGCGTCGGTGGAAGATGAGCGATCCGGCGATCGTGCTGTCGGCATTCGCCGCGAGCCGCGCTGCCGGTAACGACGAGCTATACGATTGGCAGTTCAGCGGACCGATCCCCAACGCGCGCGGGACTTCTGATCAGCAACTTCCGGATTGACCAAGGCACGAGTTAACATGCTGTTGAAGGGCTGCTTCAAAGCGTGCTCTATGCACCAAACCGGAAAACCGCTCTGCTGCAAACCACGGTGTCAAAGAGTGCAACATTGGCTGTCACGCCACAAAAAGCACAAAAGCCGGCGCGTGGGCGCGGCAGAGGAGAGCCCCGATGACTGACGCGAACCCCGAAGGCTATTTCCTGTATCATTCCATCGGGCAATATCCGGGCAAGGCCGCCGATCTGGCGGCGGCGATGGCTGAAATGGCCGAGCACTGGGGCCGCGCAGATGATGGGCAGTGGGGCTATGCACTGACCAGACGCGCCGGGTTCATCGACCGTTGGCGCGCCATCGTGAACGCGCCGACCGGCACCGTGACCACGACGGAAAGTGTGACGGCGGGGTTTTCGGCGCTGCTGGGGGCGCTGCCCGACGGCGCTCTGCGCGGCAAGCGGGTGCTGGTTGCCGCCGATTGCTTTCCGTCGATGCATTTTCTGCTGGCAGGCTTGCAGGAGCGGATGGGATTTACCCTGGACACCGTTCCCTTGCGACAAGGCACCGGCTGGGTGGAGGAGGACGACTTTCTGAGCCGCTGGGATAGCGACGTCGGGCTGGCGCTGCTGACCTGGGTGTCTTCGACCAGTTCACACCGGATTGATCTGGCACGCATGGTGGCGCACGGGCGCACGCAGGGCAGCCTTGTCGGGGTGGATATCACGCAGGCGGCGGGGCTTTTGCCGTTTGACGTGATGCGCCCGGCGGTGGATTTCACGCTTTCCACCAGCCTGAAATGGATGTGCGGCACGCCGGGGGCGGGCATCCTGCACGTCGCAGAAGGGTTGATTGCGTTATGCCAGCCCACCCTGCGCGGCTGGTTCAGCCAGCCAGACCCGTTTTCCTGGGCGCTGGACAGGTTCGAGTTCGCGCCCGACATCCGCCGGTTCGATCACGGCACGCCCGGGGTGATGGCGGCGCTGGCGTCCCTGCCTGCGCTGGAATGGCACGCAGCCCAGGATCACGCAGCGATGGCTGCGCATAACGCCGTGCTGTCGGCGCGGATACTGGACGGGGTCACCGCGCTTGACTTGCCCCTAGCCAGCCCGCGCGACCCCGCGGCGCGCGGCGGGTCGATCATGCTGGCCCTGCCTGCC
>JBGSRQ010000027.1:0-3393 GCA_041737515.1 Rhodobacterales bacterium
GTGCTCTTCCGATCTGGCGAGATTTTCCAGCCCCTGCGCCGCACGCCGATGCACGGCTGGCACGAGGCGCACGGGGCGTATATGGAACCCGTCGGCCTGTGGCGGCGGCCCTACACCTTCCCGCGCGGATCGGAAAGCCACGAACAGGCCGTTCACCGCGAGGTGAAGAACACCCGACAAGCCCTTGGTTTGCTTGACGCATCGACGCTGGGAAAGATCGTGGTCAAGGGGCCGGATGCGGGTAAATTCCTTGATATGCTCTACACGGGTGTGATGTCCACTTTGCCCGTGGGCAAGTGCCGCTATGGCCTGATGTGCAACGAGCAGGGCTTTCTGTCGGACGATGGCGTGGTCGCCCGACTGGACGAAGATACCTGGCTTTGCCACACCACCTCTGGCGGGGCCGACCGGATTCACGCCTGGATGGAAGACTGGCTGCAGTGCGAATGGTGGGATTGGCAGGTCTATACCGCCAACGTGACCGAGCAATACGCGCAGATCGCCGTCGTCGGCCCGAATGCCCGCAAGCTGCTTGAAAAGCTGGGTGGGATGGATGTGTCAAGGGAAACGTTGCCGTTCATGCAATGGGCAGAAGGAACCTTGGGCGGATTTCGCGCCCGGATTTTCCGGATCAGCTTTTCGGGTGAACTCAGCTACGAGATTGCCGTGCCGGCCTCTGACGGCCTTGCGTTCTGGGAAGCGTGTCATGCGGCGGGTGAGGAATTCGGCGCGATGCCCTATGGCACCGAAGCGCTGCATATCATGCGGGCCGAAAAGGGCTTTATCATGATCGGTGATGAAACCGATGGCACGGTGATCCCACAGGATCTTGGACTGTCATGGGCGATTTCCAAGAAAAAGTCCGATTATCTGGGCAAGCGCGGGCAGGAACGCGCGTTTCTTGCCAGCCCCGACCGCTGGACGCTGGTCGGGTTGGAAACGCTGGACGGCTCGGTCATTCCTGACGGCGCGATTGCGGTTGCTTCGGGAGAGAATGCAAACGGTCAGCGCAACACCGAAGGGCGTGTCACATCGACCTATTATTCGCCCACCTTGGGCAAGGGGATCGCGATGGGGCTGGTGAAGCATGGTGCGACGCGCATGGGCGATACGGTCAGATTCCCCAGGATCGGCGGCGGGTCAGTGACAGCGCGGATTGTCGATCCGGTGTTCTACGACAAGGAAGGGGCGCAGCAGAATGTCTGATCCGATCAGTGCTTTGGACGGTGCCAGCTTCGACGGTTTCGCCAAGATCCGCGAGATCGGGCCGTTGGGCATGATCACGCTGCGCGCGTGTATTGATACCAAAGGGCTGGTCCCGGCGATCAAGGCGGTGACGGGTCTTGGGCTGCCGGACGCGCGCCGGATCGTGGGGCAGGGGGAAACCTTCGTCGGCTGGATGTCGCCCGATGAATATCTGCTGATCCTGCCCTACGGCGATGTGCAGAACGCGTTGAACACGATTGCCACAAAGCTGGCCGGACAGCACCACCTGGCCGCCGATGTATCGGACGCCCGCGCCGTGTTCCGCGTTGAGGGGCCCAAGGCCGCGCAGGTGATCGCAAAACTTTGCCCGGTTGATCTGGATGCGCTGGAACCGGGCGAATTGCGTCGGACCCGTGCGGCGCAGGTGGCGGCGGCATTCTGGCGTGACGGCGACGGTTTCACGCTGGTGTCGTTCCGGTCGGTCGCGGGCTATGTGATGGGCCTTCTGACCCATTCCGCCCAGCCGGGATCCGAGCTTTTCTAGAAAATGGGCTGCCCGGGGGAACCCGAAACGTCCGGCTTTGTTGATGTCACACGACAAGTGCCCTTGACCTGACGGTTCTGCAGGCTCTTATTGCAGCGAATGAAATCCCCCCTGAGGAGAGACAAAATGGCTTTCACCCTTCCCGATCTTCCCTATGCCCATGACGCGCTGGCCGATCTTGGCATGTCGAAGGAAACCTTTGAGTATCATCACGATATCCACCACAAGGCTTATGTCGACAATGGCAACAAGCTGATTGCCGGCACCGAATGGGAAGCCAAATCGGTTGAAGAGATCGTCAAGGGCACGTATCAGTCCGGGGCCGTGGCGCAGAACGGTATCTTCAACAACGCCAGCCAGCACTGGAACCATGCGCTGTTCTGGGAGATCATGGGGCCGGGCGAAAAGAAGATGCCGGGTGCTGTTGAAAAGGCGCTGACCGAAGGCTTCGGATCGGTCGCGAAATTCAAGGAAGAATTCGCCGCCGCAGGGGCCGGTCAGTTCGGGTCAGGCTGGGCATGGCTCGTGAAAGACAAGGACGGCAGCCTGAAGGTGACCAAGACCGAAAATGGCGTGAACCCGCTGTGCTTTGGCCAGACGGCGTTGCTGGGCTGCGATGTGTGGGAACACTCATATTACATCGACTTCCGCAACAAGCGCCCGGCGTATCTGACCAACTTCCTGGACAAGCTGGTGAACTGGGAAGCCGTCGCCGCCCGCATGTAAGCACCGCGCGATCCACGATTGTCGGCCCGCCGCATGATCGGCGGGCCTTTTTCAGTGTTGCGCCCGCAAGGCCCGGGTCAGGTCGGGCACGTTGTCCATGACTGTGACCAGTGTCAGCATCGACGGTTCGGCAAAGCCCTGCGCTATTATGTGGTTCAGAAGTTTGATGAGGTTTGTCAAGTATCCATTTGTGTTCAATAGATAAATCGGCTTTCCATGTAGCCCGATCTGGGCCCATGTCAGAACCTCGAAGAACTCGTCAAGCGAGCCTGCGCCGCCGGGCAGCACCGCCACCGCGTCCGAGTTCATGAACATCACCTTCTTGCGTTCGTGCATATCCTCGGTGATAACCACCTGCCCCAGATCCATCCGCCCCTGTTCGCGGCGCAGAAGGTGCGTGGGAATCACACCCATGGTTGTCGCCCCCGCGTCCATCGCGGCCCGTCCCACGGCCCCCATCAGCCCGACATCGCCTGCGCCGTAGACCAGCCGCCAGCCGATTTCCGCGATCATCCGCCCCACGGCGGTGGCATCGGCAAGATAGGCCGGGTCCGTCCCGTTGCGAGAGCCGCAAAAGACACAAAGTGACCGGATCGGAGGCGTGGTTTCGGGCATGTGGGGCTCCAGAAAAAAGGTTGCTTTGCGGGGCAATTTCAGGATTTCGTGTAACATGGATATACGGGGGCGGCACAGACCTCCGGTAAAGGGGAAAGTCATGGCGTCGCAAGACGGAAAAACGGGCGGCGGTCATGTCTTGCCAGTCGTAGCCGGCGTGGCCGTGGTCGTGGCGGCAGCCGCATGGTATGCAACGCGCGACGTGGTGCAAACCCCCGCGCCTGTGGTGCCGGAAGCAGCCTCGGTCGCGGCGGCAGACAAGCCTGTCGTGCAATCGGAACAAGCGCTGCGCGACGCGGAGG
>JBGSRQ010000063.1:0-18135 GCA_041737515.1 Rhodobacterales bacterium
GCCGTTTCGCGATGTGTCCCGCGAAGCGCTGCTGGAGGGCGTCATCCAGAACATGGCGACGCCGCTGGAACTGACCCAGGCCGGGCGCAGCTACCACGACCATGTGCGCGGCGCGTTGCGGCTTTTGCGGCAGGGGGCTGCGGAACTGGCGTTGGCCGATCTGACCCGGATGCGCAGCCTGCGTCTGGGCATCATCGACGATTTCGACGCCGACGTGACACCCCGCCTGACGCTGGCGCTGGCGGGCGTGCTGACCAACTGCGACCTCACGCTGATGACCCAGCCCAGCCATGCCATTCTGGAGGGCATCGCCGACCGCAGTTTCGATGTGGGCATTGCCGCGCGGCCCCTCGATCTGCCTGCAGGCCTTGCCGAGCGGGCCTTGCTGCGCGACCCATTCGTGCTTGCCGTGCCGCGCGGGCTGTTTTCCACAGCGCCCGACAATATCGCCGCACTGGTCAAGCTGCCCTACCTGCGGCACGCGCCCGACCAGTTCATCGGCCGCCAGATTGCGGCTCATCTGGCACGTCTGAAACTTGCCCTGCCGGGGCGCATCGTGATCGACAGCAATCAGGCGATGTTCGGCATGGTCGCAGCCGGGGCGGGCTGGGCGATCACCACGCCCCTGGGCTGGCTGCGTGCGCGACGGATGCAGGGGCAGGTCGATCTGTTTCCGCTGCCCTTCGCCGCCTTTTCGCGCACGGTATCGCTGTTTCACCGGGCCGAGCCGGGCGACGAGATTGCAGCGATCATCAGCGCCACCCTGCGCAGCCTTTTGCGCACGCATGTGGTCGAGCCCGCAACGGAAGCCCTGCCCTGGGCCGCCCCCGGCCTGATGATCCTGCCCGATTAAGCTGGGCTTCCCCGCCGCATCGGGCTGTTGGTGCCGCATGACAACCCTCTACCATTGCCGCATAAGGCGGATAAGTGGCGGTGCGGCACAAGCGGCGCGCTGCGGTTTCCAAATATCTAACGTGTGAATTTCAAAAATCTGAACTCACGATCGGCAGGAGTACTTCGGTTTGGTCTTGTTGACAAAAATTTGTTCTTCCGCTGGCCGATTTCATGCTTAGTTGAGCCCGTCTCAAAAATGGTTGGTGCAATGGGCAGAGAATTTCGAGTCAACTCCTACCAGACCCAGTTTCAGCAACGTCCCGATGTCACGACCTTTCGAGACGGTAGTTTCCTGATCATCTGGGATACATTTTACAACCTTGATGATCCCGATTACAGCGCAACGTCGGTCGTGGGGCAGCGCTACAATGCGAACGGTCAACGCGTCGGCGGCGAGTTCATCATCGACTCTCTGAATGGCACATCTGCGTCCACCGCGCGTGTCACGACGCTGTCCAACGGCGGCTTTGCTGTCGCCTGGGAATTTACCAATGAAGGCGCGATCCTGGGGTTTCAAACCGATATCTACACCCGCGTCTACAATGCCGATGGTACGCCAAGAACCGGGACGATCCGCGTTGATACGGTTGCGTCCTTTGCGGCCGTGGTGCCCGAGATTTTTGCAACCGCAAACGGCGGGTTCAAGGTGGTGTTCGGGGTCGACCGCTCCACAGGACTGTTCGAGCAGGTCTACAGCCAACAGTTTTCAGCCAGTGGTGCAAAGGTCGGCGTCAACACTCTGGTAAATACCAACGAAGGCGAATTTTCGCAGATTTTGGCGCGGTCCGCCACACTGACCAACGGATCGACCATCAGCATCTGGAACAGCGAAGGCTCGTTTCCGACATCCGGCACGCTTGACAGCAACGAGTTGCGGGGCACGCTTACCAATAGCGCCGGTTCGGTCGTGCGCGGGGATTTCTCGCTGACCCAAAACATCGGCACCGTCGGCGGCAACAATGGCGGTGGCTATGATGTCGCCGCGCTGAGCAATGGTGGTTTCGTCACGTCACGCTTCGAATATGCCTTTGAATATCTTGATGACTTCGATGCGGATGGTCAGTTCATTCTGTTGCAGTTCTTCAATTCCTCGGGACGGGCAACGGGGGTCACAATCCCGGCCCGCTCTTCTGAACAGATCATGGGACAAACCCGCGTCACGCAATTGAACACGGGCGAAATCGTGCTGGTCTGGACCGAGGATCCCCGCACTGAAATCGGCGATGATCTGTATGGCCGGGTGTTTTCATCGACGGGTCGGGCGCTGAGCGGCAAATTCAACATCGGGGTCGATTTCAGCCAATATGACGAACAGACCGACCCCGAAATCAAAGCCCTGGCCGGGGGTGGTTTCGTTGTCACCTACACCTCGGAATCCATCGACAACGATGATGAAGGCATCGCCGCCCGTATCTATGGCCGGGGCACGGCGGGAAGTGACCGGCTGTCGGTGGATGTGACCGGCCACATGAACGGGCTTTCGGGCAATGACACGCTGTTTGGCAGCGGGCGCGGCAACATGCTCAAGGGCGGCGACGGCTATGATCTGATCTTTGGCGGCGCGGGCAATGACACCATCATCGGCGGCAGCTATGCCGACGGGCTGAACGGCGGCGCGGGCAATGACACGCTTTACGGAAGCCTTGGCAATGATGCGCTGACGGGCGGTGCCGGGGCGGACAGGTTCGTGTTCGACACCGCGCTGAATGCGGTGCGCAATGTCGACAAGGTCAAGGATTTCCAGCGTGGCGTCGACACGATTGCGCTGGACAATGCGGTGTTTCGCGCCTTGGGGGCTGCGGGCGATCTGGCTTCCAGCCAGTTCAAGGTCATCGGCACGGGGGCCAACGCCGACAGCAACGACCGCATCATCTATGACGTGCGCAGCGACACGCTGTTTTACGACACCAACGGGTCTGCGGCAGGCGGACGCACGGCGATTGCCCGGTTCGAGAACAATCCGGTGCTGGCGGTCGATGATTTCATCATCGTGTGAAGGAGTTTTGCAGTGACAACACAATTCCGGGTCAACTCTTACGAAAAGCAATGGCAACGGGATTCTGACATTGCGACCTTTCGTGATGGCAGTTTCATCGTGGTCTGGGAAAGTTTCTTCAGCCCGGACGAAGGCACGGCCACGATCGTTTCCTCGCAGCGCTTCAACGCGAACGGTGACCCGGTCGGCGGAGAAAATCTGGTGTTTGGCGAGTTCGGCACCAAGGCCGACGATGCCCGCGTCACGGCGCTGTCGAACGGCGGCTATGTCGTGTCCTACTCGTGGGATCGCACTGACCCCATCTTTAGCGGTGACCCCGAAACCTATGCCGTCGTCTACAATCCCAACGGAACCGAACGCACCGGACCGATCAAGGTGGGTCCGGCCGCAAACGGGAACGGTGTTCTGCCCGAAGTGGTTGCAACGGCGAACGGCGGCTTCAAGATCCTGTTCAGCAAGGAAGGCGATATCTACGGCCAACAGTTCAACGCCAATGGCATCAAGGTTGGGGGGAACGTGCAGGTCAACACGGTGATCGACAATTCGACTCAAGCCTACGTCCGCACCGCAACCTTGCGCAACGGCAATGAGATCGCGATCTGGAATTCATTGGGCACGATGGGCGATCCGGTTGACGGATTTGGTGACAATGAAATCCGCGGAAGTATTTTTCGCGACAATGGCACCACGCAACGCAACGACTTTCATCTGGCGGAAAACATTGGCGGCGGCGGTGCCGGCGTGGGTGGCATCCGGTTCAACAACGGTGCCGGCTATGATGTGGCCGCCCTGCAGAACGGCGGTTTTGTCGTAAGCCAGCTTGCCTATGACTTCGATCTGGGTCTGGACACCGATCTTTATTATACAACCTTCCAGTTCTTCAACAGCGCAGGGCAAGCAACGTCCCGGGTGATTCCCGTCTATGGAAGCAATCACTTGTCGAACGGAACGCGCATCACCCAGCTTAACACGGGCGAAATCGTGTTGGTCTGGAGCGAGGATCCATTGCAGAGAGGTCAGATCTCTGACGATGTCTATGGCCAGATCTTTTCATCCACCGGACAGCGGCTGGGCAATATCTTCGAAATAAGTGTCGATGGCGACGTTTACTCCGAAGAAGACAGCCCCGAGGTCGAAGCGCTGGCGGGCGGCGGCTTCGTCGTTACCTTCGACTCCGAATCCATCGACAACGATGATGAAGGCATCGCCGCCCGTATCTATGGCCGGGGCACGGCGGGGAGTGACCGTCTGTCGGTGGACGTGACCGGCCACATGAACGGGCTTTCGGGCAATGACACGCTGTTTGGCAGCGGGCGCGGCAACATGCTCAAGGGCGGCGACGGGTATGATCTGATCTTTGGCGGCGCAGGCAATGACACCATCATCGGCGGCAGTTATGCCGACGGGCTGAACGGCGGGGCGGGGAATGACACGCTGTCCGGCAGCCTTGGCAATGATGCGCTGACGGGCGGTGCCGGGGCGGACAGGTTCGTGTTCGACACCGCGCTGAATGCGGTGCGCAATGTCGACAAAATCAAGGATTTCCGCCACGGCGTCGATGAAATCGCGCTGGACAACGCGATCTTCCGGGCGCTGGGGGCGGCGGGTGATCTTGCGGCCTTCAAGTTCAAGGTGATCGGCACCGGCGCCAACGCAGACGCCAACGACCGCATCATCTACGACGTCCGCAATGACACGCTCTGGTATGACACCAACGGATCAGGCGCAGGCGGGCGCACAGCGATTGCCACTTTCGAGAATAATCCGGTGCTGTCAGTCGGGGATTTTCTGATCGTCTGACGCGTAGCCTTGCCCTTCGGCCCAGCGGAACGCATCGGCGATCATCTGCGGAAGGGTTGACCTTGCAGGCTCCCATCCCAGTTCCGCCGCAGCGCGGGCCGAACCCGACACAAGCGATGTCGCATCTCCGGCGCGCCGTTCGCCCATCACGATGGGCACTTCGCGGTTGGTGACGATACGGGCGTGCTCGATCACCTCACGCACCGAAAATCCGCGCCGGTGCCCAGATTGAACACCCGGTTGCCCTTGCCGTCCAAAAGCCAGCGCAGGCCCAGAACATGCGCCTCGGCCAGATCCATGACATGCACATAGTCGCGGATGCAAGTGCCATCGGGCGTGGGGTAATCGGTGCCAAAGACGGTCAGCGCGGCGCGCCGCCCGGCCACTGCATCCAGCATCAGGGGGATCAGATGGGTTTCGGGCGTGTGACACTCGCCGACCTCGCCATCAGGATCGGACCCTGCCACGTTGAAATAGCGGAAGATTACATGGCGCAATCCGTGGCTTGTGCCAAAATCGCGCAGCATGTCTTCGATCGCGCGTTTGGAGCCGCCATAAGCGTTGATCGGGCGCTGCGGGGTGTCTTCGTCCAGAAGCACCCCGTCGGGATCGCCGTAAGTTGCGCAAGTGCTTGAAAACACGAAATTCCGGCAGCCCGCCGCCACCGCAGCCTCGATCAGGTTAAGCGCGCCGCCGACATTCACGCGCCAGTAAAGCCCCGGATCGCGCATTGAATCGCCGACCAGCGACAGCGCGGCAAAATGCATGACCGCCACAGGTTTGTAGCGCGCAAGGGCCGCATCAATCGCCGCGCGATCCATCAGATCGCCCTGCACGAAAGGGCCGAATTTCACCGCCTGCCGCCAGCCCGTCGCAAGGTTGTCGAACGTCACGGGAACATAACCCGCCGCTGCCAGAACCTTGCAGGCATGGGCGCCGATATACCCGGCCCCCCCCGTCACCAGAACATGTTGCGTCACTGTAAACCCACCACATTGCGTTGCGCCCCCCCTTCCCCTTAGCGCGACAGGGCGGCTTTGTCGAAGGACCATTTGTATCATCCCCGATACAGCCACAGAGTGTTTCGAAAAATGCCATTCTTGCGACTTAGTTGAACCTTACCGGCATGATATGGCGGCGCCATGCCCGCGGTTCCATGTGACGGAGTTTTGCCTTGTCCAGTTTTCGCCAGGACCCGATGCAGACAGGCTTTGGGGGCGAAGATCATGCCCGCCTGTCACCTGGAATGGTCAGTGCGGGCGCGTCCAATTCGGCGCCCTTCACGCTGAGCCAGATCGCCAATCAGTTGACGACGGGTTTCTGGACCTCAGACCCGGATGGCACGCGCAGGTTCGATGTGACGGCGGGCGATACACTCAGGGTCGACTTGTCCAACCTTGCGGCCCAGACGCGCGTGATCGCGCAATATGCTTTACAGGCGTGGACTGACGTATCCGGCCTGAAGTTTTCGGTTCTTGGAAGCTCAACCGGCCGCACCATCGCAGAAAGTGGCGATGCGCCCGGAACCATTGCGACCAACCGGACGATGGCTGTCAACCAGACGTTCGAGGGCGCGATCCGCAATGCTACGGATGTCGACGTGGTCCGTGTTTCGCTGGTGGCGGGGCAGACCTACACGATTTCCCTAAAGGGCCGAAACGGAGTCAACGCGCTGGATGACGCGTTCCTGCGGGTGCTGGACAACAGCGGAGTTGCGTTGGCTCAGAACGATGATTTCGGCGGCAGCGGCGATTCGCAGATCACGTTCCGGGCAACGCGCACGGGGGTTCACTATCTTGAAGCCAAAGGGTTCACCGACTTTTTCGGTGCGGCGACGACAGGACAGTATGCGCTTGCGGTAACGCAGTCGAGCCGGGTTGCCGACATCACTTTTGATGATGATCAGGATGGCGCCTATTCAACGTCGCAGGTCGTGGACAATCGCATCGTTTCGTCCCATGTGAACATCAGTTCAGATTGGGACTTCGACCCGGTTTCGGTCAACAGCTATTGGTTTCAGACCTATATCCACGAAATCGGCCATGCGCTGGGTCTGGGTCACGCCGGAAACTACAACGGAACGGCGGTTTACGGCGTCGACAACCAATACGCCAATGACAGCTGGCAGGCGTCAGTCATGTCCTATTTCAGCCAGACCGACAACACCCGCATCAACGCGAGCTTTGCCTACACCGCCACGATGATGCCCGCCGATATCATTGCGATCCAGACGCTTTACGGCACCGGGGTCAGCACGCGGGCGGGAAATACGGTTTACGGCGCGCACTCCAACGTGACGGGGTATCTGGGCAGCCTGTTCGGCGCGATCTTCGAGAATGAGAACCCGGGCCAGCGCCTGCACATCGACAATCCTGCGACCTTCACGATATATGATACCGGCGGCATCGACACGGTCAACTTTTCGACCGCGCATGGCGCGCAGACCATCAGCCTTTACGCGGGAACGGTGTCTTCGGTTGGGGGCTTGCGCGGCAACATGCTGATCGCACGCGGCACGGTCATCGAGAATGCGATTGGCGGCAGCGGCAATGACCGGATTTCGGGGAACGGGGCGGCGAACGGTCTTTACGGCGGTGCGGGCAAGGATTTCCTGTCGGGAAATGCCGGGAATGACCGGTTTGTCGGGGGTGCTGGCAACGATACGGTCATCGGCGGCAGCGGGTCCGACACGATCATCTTTCGTGGCCCGGTCAGCTTTGCGGTCGATCTTGGTCGCACATCGGCGCAAAATACCATGCAGGGTGTTGATCGGATTTCCGGGGTTGAAAACGTGGTCTCGGGCGCAGGGCGAGACCAGTTGACGGGCAATGCCGCATCCAACAAGCTGTATAGCGGCGGCGCCGATGATGTGATCCGCGGCGGATCAGGCGACGACACCCTGCGGGGAGACGCGGGCAACGACAAACTCTATGGCGGGAGTGGATTTGACACTTTGCTGCTGACAGGAAACGGGCGCGCAACCGTCAATCTGGGATCGGGCGCCTTGCAGAACACCGGGTCTGGCCGTGATCTGCTGATCAGCCTGGAGAACGTGATTTCAGGTAGTGGAAACGACCGCCTTTACGGCACCGACGTCAACAACATCCTGAACGGCGGGGCAGGAAGTGACCTGATCTTTGGCGGCGGTGGCTATGACCGGATGGCGGGTTCGTCGGGAAAAGATACGCTGAACGGTGGTGCGGGCAACGATACCCTTTTTGGCGGGTCGGGCGCGGATGATTTCCGTTTTGGCAGCGGCAACGACACCATTGTGGACTTTGCCAACAATCAGGACGACATTTTTCTGTCGCGCGGGCTTTGGGGCGGCGGCGCGCGGACGGTTGCGCAGATGCTGGATCATGCCAGTGTGCGCGGTTCGTCTGTGGTGTTCGATTTCGGTTCGGGGAACATGCTGATCGTGTCGGGCACAACAGATATCGCCAGCCTTGGCGATGACCTGTTCAGCTACTAAGCCGTGCGTCAGATCACATAAAGCAGGCTGTTCAACTGGCTCAGGCTGGACACATTGTCCAGGTACAGCACATGTCCGCCGCCAAAGTTGAGCGTGACGTCAGTGCCAAGATCGTGGCCGTAGGTCGAAACGATCTTGGCTGAACCCATACCGCGGATCATATGCAGATCGGCGTCGTCCAGCAGGATGCGGTCGAACTGGGTGCGGTGGAAATCTGTCACCAGATCGCGGCCGCCGCTGAACACGAATGCATCCGCACCCGCGCCGCCGGTCAGCGTATCGCTGCCCGTGCCCCCCACGATCCGGTCACGCCCGTTGCCGCCGTAGATCCGGTCGTTGCCATGGCTTCCCATCAGTGTGTCGTTGCCGCTGCGACCATCCAGCGTGTCCTTCCCGCTGCCCGACTGGAACAGATTGGCATGGCTGTTGCCATAAAGCCGGTCGGACCCGGCCCCCGAAGTCAGGTTTTCAATCTCGATCAGGCGGTCGACACCGTAGCCGGTCGACTGATAGCCGGGCGCGGTCAGCGTGACGCGCGCGTTCGCCCGCCCGGTGAAGATGGCTGTGTCAATTCCCGGTCCGCCGATCAGGAAGTCATTGCCCTTGTCGCCCCAGAGCAGGTCGCGCCCCGATCCGCCGATCAGGGTATCGTTCCCGGCATAGCCATTCAGCGTGTCGTTGCCGCGTTGCGCGTTCAGCCGGTTTCCGGCGGCGTTGCCTCCCAGAACGTCATTGCCATATCCCGAGGTGACATATTCAAAGCCCAGATACAGATCACGCCCTTCGGGGGTCGGTTGCGAAGACGCGCGGCTTAGCGAAAGGTTGACGGCCTTTGTGCCCCCGAACGTCAGAAGGTCGATGCCTGCCCCGCCATAAAGCGAGTCATTTCCGCTGCCGCCATACAGGATGTCATTGCCATCACCGCCGAAAAGACGGTCATTCCCGGTATTGCCGTAAAGCTTGTCGTTGCCCCCCCCGCCCGACAGCACGTTCGACAGCGCATCACCCGCGATCACGTCATTGCCCGTGCCGCCATAGACCCATTCGAAACCGGAAATCGTGTCGATGCCTTGCAAGGTGTTCTGCGCCGACTTCAGATAAAGCGCCAGACGGATCGGGCTGTCGCCAGTAAAGAACAGTGCATCCGTGCCATCACCGCCGGACAGCAGATCATTGCCCTGCCCGCCAAGCACACTGTCATTTCCGGCCCCGCCGTAAATCGTGTCATTCCCGGCCTCACCGTAGATCTGGTTGCCAAGGCCATTGCCAACCAGCCAGTCACCATTCGATCCACCAACCAGATTTTCGATGCTGATCAGCGTATCAAGGCCCAATCCGGTATTTTGCGGCCCCTGCATATTCAGGTTGACCTGGACCTTCTGGCTGGTTGCAAAAACCGCGGTGTCCGCGCTGGTGCCGCCATCCAGAAGATCGTCGCCCGCGTCGCCCTGAAGAATGTCATATCCGGCACCGCCGTAAAGGCTGTCATTGCCGCCGCGACCGTACAGCCGGTCGGATTGCGATTCGCCCCAGATGCGGTTTGCCAGATCATCCCCGGCCAGAAGATCCGCATAGTTCCCGCCGCCCAGATCCTCGATCGAGCTGAAAAGATCGCCCGCCGCTTCACCCCGGTTGAAATCGGGATACAGCAGATCAACCCGCACCGGGGCCGTCGAAAACAGATACCGCGCCGTGTCGCGCCCGGTGCCGCCGTAAAGCCGGTCGGCACCGTCGCCACCGTTCAGCGTGTCGTCGCCCGAGCCGCCTTTCAGGGTATCTTTGCCGTAACGCCCGCTCAGCACGTCATTTCCCGCGCCGCCGAGAATGAAGTTGTCATCAACCGTGCCGCTTATCGTGTCACCGAAGGCCGACCCGATAATCCCTTCGATCGACGCATAGCGATCGCCGCCCGCCATCCCGCTGTTGATGCCGGTGTTGACCAGATCGGAAATCAGGCCGGCCGGCGCCGCGGAATAGTCGATGAAGTCAAAGCCACCCTTCCCATCCAGCCAATCCGCGCCGGTGGAGCCGACCAGAGTATCCTCGCCGCCATTGCCGATCAGACTGTCGCCCTGCGCCGACCCTTCCAGCCGCAGCCCCTCGTAAACCGGAATGTCGATCAGGTGCCAAAGCCCGAACAGATCGGACGATTTCATCGCCGAGGCCGGCAAGGGCTGGCCGTTGCCCTGCACGATGGTCAGCGTCTCGGTGCCATGGGTGATGACCAGATGCCCGTTGCCGCGCGCTTTCAGCGTCAGCGCATCCAGCGAATAGATGCGCCCCCACGAGGTCAGGTCAATACGGTCGATGCCGATCTGGAAATCGCGGATCGTGTCGGATTCCCCATCTGCAGCCATCACGAAGATGTCCGCCCCGGCCCCGCCATACAATTCGTCCGTGCCGGTTCCATCCATCAGGATGTCATCGCCCGCGCCACCGTAAAGAGAGTCGGCCCCGGCAAGGCCGCTTGCCACATCGTTGGACGCGCCGCCGTTCAGAACATTGTTGGCAGTGCCACCCATGATCGGAGCGGCCAGCGGCCCGGGGTCAACGCGCAGCCGGATGATGCCAGCCCCTTCGCCCGCAATGTAGAGGTCCACCTTGCCGCCCGAAACCGACGCGGCCAGAGCGGTGATATTGTCGATCTTCAGACCCTGCATCGCAAGTTGCTGATCCAGCAGCAGCAGTTTTCCGTCCGGCAGCAGGGTCAGCAGGCTGATCCCCTGATCGCCACCACCCGCAAAAATCAGAACCCGGTCATTCATCGTCACACTGGTCATCGCCTGCACGCCCTGAAATCGCGTGTCCAGCGTGTCTATGATATGGTCCGAAAGGGTCAGCCGCCCCGCCGCCGTCACCTCGATCACCGAGATGGAGGAACTGCCCGCCGCTGCCACCAATGCGAATGTCCTGGCCCCCAGTTGCACCGTTTCAATGGCAGAGGGCGCCGAAATGCCCAGCCCCCCGGCCGCCCCAAGGCTTGAAACCGCAACCAGACCGCCGTCCGCTTGCACGCGAAAGCTGCGCAGGCCTTCGGAACTGGTGGAAAGGGCCAAGAGATAGGTCACCCCGCCCACTACGGCGCTGGTCATCGCACGCACATCGACGCCCTGATAATCGCCCCGCGCCGCCAGGTCTTCCACTTCGACCGCTGATCCATCGGGCAACATCCGGTAGCCCAGCAGATCGCCGTTCCCCATCTTGTTGACGTAAACAAAGGTCTGCCCGCCCAGCGCAAGGCTGGTCTGAGACGCTATGCTGCCCGCCACAGTGCCCGGCACCTGCACCGCAGCGCCGAAACTGCCGTTTGCCGCAACGCTGAGGCCCGAAAGCCGCGCGCCACTGGCCCCCATCACCAGCACCGCCGACTGACCCGCGATGGTCATCTGGTCAAGCTGGCCATACGCGGGTACGCCGTAACCTGCAGAAATGGAAAGCTGATCCAGCACCGTCATGGCGGTTGACGTCAGGTTGAACGCCATCATCCCGCCACCCGCACGGGTGGTCGTATAAAGCCGATACCCGCCCGAGATGGCCACCAGATCAAGGTCGGTTATTCCCGACACAAAATGCAGCGGCGCGTCGGAAAATGTTCCGACCACCTGAAATTCAACCACCCCGACCCCCGTCGTTCGTGACCACACACCCGGGATCAGGGTGCTCTTTCGTCGTTGTCGGGGGCTTAATGCGGCGTGGCGAAATTGCGGCGTTTGCCTGCAATTCCATTCAGTTGCCGGTGCAGTTCGCAAGAGTGCTGTCCGAAAATGCGCAGTGGGCGTGCGCAAAGGCTTGCGACCTGTGACAAGCGGCCTAAAGTGGGGCAGTCCATTCAAGGCAGTTATTTCGCATGATCACACCGGTGCTACTTTGCGGCGGGTCCGGCACGCGGCTCTGGCCCCTCTCGCGCAAGGGGTTTCCCAAGCAGTTCGCGGCCCTCACGGGTTCGCAAAGCCTGTTCCAGTCTGCGGCGGTGCGGTTGTCAGGGCCCAGCTACGCTGCCCCGGTCATCGTGACCAACGCCGATTTCCGCTTTATCGTGACCGAGCAATTGTCGGATGCGGGCCTGTCGCCGGGGACCATTCTGATCGAACCGCAGGGGCGCAACACCGCCCCCGCCATTCTGGCCGCGGCCCTGCATGTTGCGGCGAAAGACCCCGGCGCGATGCTTCTGGTGGCACCGTCCGATCATGTGGTGCACGATGCGGCCGCGTTTCGTGCGGCGGTTGACGCCGCCCTGCCCGCCGCGACATCCGGGCAGATCGTGACCTTCGGCATCACCCCCACACGCGCCGAAACCGGCTATAGCTGGCTGGAACTGGCAGCCGCATCGACCGGCAATGCCGCCCCCCTGCCCCTGCGCCGCTTCGTCGAAAAGCCCGATGCCGCCACCGCACAGGGGCTTCTGACCAGCGGCAACCATCTTTGGAACGCGGGGATATTCCTCTTTCGCGCGCAAACTCTGATCGAGGCATTCCAGACCCACGCCCCCACAATCCTGCCCCCCGTTCAGCATGCCCTGAACGACGCGGTGCCGGACCTGGGCTTTCTGCGCCTCGCCCCCGAATACTGGTCGTCCGTGCCCGACATCTCGATCGACTATGCGGTGATGGAACATGCGCAGAATCTGTGTGTCATGCCGTTTTCCGCCGGTTGGTCCGATCTGGGCGATTGGGAAGCAGTGTGGCGCGAGACCGGCCACGATGCGCAGGGCAATGTCACGCAAGGGGCCGTGACCGCGCTTGATACCTCGGGCAGCCTACTGCGGTCCGAGGTGGACGGCGTGGAGCTTGTGACAATCGGCGCGCAAAACCTTGTTGTTGTGGCGATGCCCGATGCCGTTCTGGTTGCCGACCGCAGCCGAACGCAAGACGTGAAGGCCGCCGTTGCCGCCCTGAAATCGCGTGGCGCCAAACAGGCCGAGGCTTTTGCCCGTGACCATCGCCCTTGGGGCTGGTTCGAAACCCTGGCGCTGGGTGCGCGCTTTCAGGTCAAGCGCATCGTGGTCAAACCCGGCGCGGCGCTCAGCCTGCAAAGCCATGTCCACCGCGCCGAACACTGGATCGTCGTTTCCGGCACCGCGCGCGTGACCATCGGCGATACGGTCAGCCTGATCAGCGAGAATCAATCGGTCTATATCCCCCTGGGGTCAAAACACCGACTGGAAAACCCCGGCAAACTGCCGATGACCCTGATCGAGGTGCAGACCGGCAGCTATCTGGGTGAAGATGACATCACCCGGTACGAGGATGTCTACGCCCGTGGCGAAGGCGCCAAGGGATAAGCCCTTTTTCTGTTCGAAAATATCCTCGGGGGGCAGACAGCCCCCGCCTGCCGCGCTGACAAGAGGTGGCCTTTCTGCCAGGATTGACCCGTAGACCGAGAGGAACCGATATGAGCGACATCATCGAATGGGTGCTGGAGATGGATATTCAACCGGGGCAGGCCGCCAATGTGCAGCCGCTGGTTGATGAAATGGTTGCGGCCACGCGAGCAACGGAACCGGGTGCTTTGCATTACGAATACTTCCTGAACGCCGCCAAGACCCGCTGCACCGTGCTGGAACGGTATGCCAACAATGCCGCCGTGATGGCCCATCTGGCGAATTTCAGCGCGCATTTCGCGCCCCGGTTTCTGGCCGCATTCAGACCGGTGCGCTTTACCGTCTATGGCCCGGCCGATACTCAGGTGCGTGCGGCTCTGGCCGGGTTCGGGGCCACCCACGAAGATCGGATATCGGGGTTCGCGCGCTGATCAGCGCCCGATCCCCTCATACCGCTCAAACCCTGCTGCGATTGCCTGTGCGCGGTCATAGATGTTGCGCAGATCGACCATCCGGGGCGTTTCCATCTTTTTCGCAAGCTTCTCCAGATCGAGCGCCCGGAATTCGTTCCATTCGGTCAGAATGACCACCAGATCGGCCCCCTGCACTGCCGCATAGGGGTTTTCAACCCATTTGGAACCGGGAAGCATCGCCTCGCCCTCGCGCCGGCCTTCTGGGTCCACCAACCGCACCTTGGCACCGCCCCCCACCAAGGCGGGCACAATAGTCAGGGACGGTGCGTCGCGCATGTCGTCGGTGTTGGGCTTGAAGGTAACGCCCAGCACGGCGATGGTCTTGCCCGAGATGCCGCCGTCGCACATGTCGGAGATCTTGTCGATCATCCGGCGCTTGATCTCTTCATTCACCTTTATCACCGTCTCGACGATCTGCATCGGCACCCCGTGATCCTGCCCGATGCGCGCCAAGGCCTTGGTATCCTTTGGGAAACATGATCCGCCGTAGCCGGGGCCCGCGTGCAGGAACTTGTTACCGATCCGCCCGTCAAGGCCAATACCCTTGGCCACGGATTTCACATCCGCACCCACCCTTTCGCACAGGGCAGCGATTTCATTGATAAAGGTGATCTTGGTGGCCAGAAACGCATTGGCCGCGTATTTGATCATCTCGGCGCTTTCAAGGCCCGTAAAGACCACCGGAAATTCGCGCAGGAACAAGGGCCGGTAGATGCCGGCCATCACCGCCTGTGCACGGTCGGATTCCACCCCCACCACAACCCGGTCAGGGCGCATGAAATCGTCAATTGCGGCGCCTTCGCGCAGGAATTCGGGGTTCGATGCAATGTCGAATTCGGCCTTGGGGTTGGCTGCGGCCACGGCTTCGGCGACCTTGCGGTTGGTGCCCACTGGCACAGTCGATTTGGTTACAATCACTGCATAGCCCGTCAGCGCGCGGCCAATCTCAGCCGCGGCCGCCATCACATAGGTCAGGTCCGCATGCCCGTCGCCGCGCCGCGCGGGCGTGCCCACGGCAATGAATACCGCATCGGCCCCGTCCACGGCCGTCGCCAGATCAAGCGTGAATGACAGCCGCCCGCCCGCAACGTTCTTGGCCAGCAGATCTTCCAGCCCCGGCTCGAAAATCGGAACCTTGACCGATTGAAGCTGTGCGATCTTGCCGGGGTCCTTGTCGACACACACGACGTCATGCCCGAAATCCGAAAAGCACACGCCCGACACCAGCCCGACATAGCCCGTTCCGATTACTGCGATTTTCATATGCGCCGCCCTGTTGATCTGTTCGGGCGATGCTTATCAAGGATTATGCTGCGGTGCAAAAGCGAAAAGGCGCATCCTGCGATGCGCCTGCCCGCGATATGTCGAAATGATCAGGCCATCCGCAACCAGATCGCCGCTCCAGGCGAGTTGTTGAGTTCCGTTGACACATATTCCCAGTTTGCCGGAGCCGCCGTCGCAAAGGCCAGTGTGCGGCGCAGAACCTTGCGTTGTGCTGTGGATGGCGCCCCTCCGTTCAGGTCGGGCGTGCCCGATGTGGGCCATGTCGATACCGAGGCGGTGCTGCTGTGCCGGATACCCATCCAGTAGGTAAGACCCTGCCGCATGGTGATTGATACAACCGCACTTTTCACGCCGGTAAGCGCGCAATCCATATCCGGGCTTTCAAGGATCAGGGCGGCGGGGCGACCCAAATCGTCTGCCGCATAGATTGCAACCCTGCACAACGCTGCCGCAACAGCGGCGGTGCAATTGACCGACAGACGGTTCACGACAATGTCGCCGCGTGGCGAAAAAGGGAAGATGTCGAACCGCCCCACCGCACCGGCCAAAGCACCCGTGGTCGTCGACGTGGTTCCGCAGGTTGTCACCACATGGTCTCCTGATACCGGGGTCAGCCAAGGCATGCTTCGCTGCGCATCAATTGCGCGCGTCGACCCTGCGACCTGTGCTTTCAATTGCCCGGTCGTGTCGTTGTACCAGAATGTGCCATCGACGGGGGCCGCAGGGTCCGCGGTCTGTTGTGTCAGGATGACGGGCTGATGCAGGGTGATGCGGCCGGTTGAACTTGCCACTGTCATGGCGTCCGAGAAGGCAGAGCCGTCAGGCGATACTTTCACACTCAGGTTATTGGTGCCGACAAGCCCGATTTCGGCCCGGCCCACAAAGCCGTTCTGCAAGACAAGGCTCGCGGTCTGGGTGGGGGCCGACTTGTTGATGACCACCTGGTGCCCCGACCCGTCATGGGTAAACAGGCTGCTGTCCGATGAAACCGTAAGGCGGTTTGTAGTGCTGGCCGTGGTGTTGATGCCCAGAAGCGGCGTAGTTGTCGAGGACCCGCCACCGCCCGATGCAACCCAGGCCGACCCGGTGAAGGCGACCGTTGTGCCATCGGCAAGAACATGGGCGCGCCAGCCCGGCACCGGAGCGAAATACTCCCACCCCTCCGCGCCAAACACGGCGATCAGGCCGTCACGCCCGGCCCAGTCCCCCATGGCGTTTGCCGCAATGATGTGACGGTCGCCCAATGCGGGCAGCGCGGGTGGCGTGGTCTGGTTGCGGTTCAGCACCGCAAGTTGCACCGCCACATCCAGGATGCGCAGCGCCTCGTTGTGCGTGACATGCTTTTGCGCCTGTGACGGCTGGATCAGGGGCAGCGACAGAATGGTGGAAACTTCGGGCATCAGAACCTCCGCATTACGCCTTGGTCCGGAACGCTAGTCAGGGATGGTTCACAGCCTCTTGGCGGGGCGCGCGGCGTTCCCGCAAAAGGCGCAACACAACGGCGGTGCATCTTTGGTTGGATACAGACCGCCGACGCGCCTGCTACGCGCTCAAATCTTCGTTTCCGTCACCGTCGGCGTGACCAGACGACGCTTCACCGTCGCCTCGCGCCAGGTGATGTAGCTGATCGCCGCTATGATCAGCGCGCCGCCCAACAGCACGAACGGATCAACCGCCTCGTGGAACACCAGCGCGCCCAGCAGGGTCGCCCAGAGAAGTTGCAGGAAGGTCACCGGCTGCGTCACCGTCATCGGCGCCAGCGCAAAGGCCCGCGTCATGCAGTAATGCCCCATGGTGCCAAAGGCCGCGACCAGTGCCATCCAGCCCAGTTGCGCCATACTGACCGGCACCCAGACCCACAGCGCAAACGGCGTCAGGCCGATGGTGGCCGAGATCGACAGCATCGCGACAATGGCTGTCGGCCGCTCCACCGCGCTCAGGCGTTTTGCGAAAAGATACGAGCCGGCGAAAAAGAATGCGGCCCCGACCTGCGCCAGATGTCCCGAAGTCACCTCTCGCACCCCTGGCCGCAGAATGATCAGCGCACCGATGATCGCCACACCAATCGCGGCAATGCGGCGAAACGCCAGCACCTCACCCAGAAAAAGTGCCGCCCCCACCGTCACGAGGATCGGGTTCAGGTAGCCGATTGCCGTTACCTCGGCCACCGGCAGGCGGGCCATCGCATAGAACCAGAGGATGACCGCCGCCACATGCACCACGCCGCGCAGCGCGAAAATCCGGGCTGATCCGGGCTGAAACCCCTGCCGGAACACTCCCGCCAAGGCAGGCAGCAGGAACACGACACCAAAGGCAAAACGCAGAAACGCCGATTGTGCGGCAGGCAGATCAGTGCCGAGATAACGCACGATTCCGGTAACACCAACGAAGCTGAGCCCCGATGCAAGCATCCACAGCACCCCCTGCAAGGGGCGCGGCTCGGACTTTGGGGGGTGAACGGTCGCCATGCCGCGACCTGACCGCATCACCGGGCGAAGTGCAACCCCGGCTCATTCCAAAATCAGCATCAGCGCAATGGCCCACATTGTGCAGCCCACCAGAACCTCCAGCACGACCCACGACCGCGGCCGCGCGAAAACCGGTGCCAGCAGTCGCGCGCCATAGCCCAGAGATGCAAAGAACACTGCCGAAGCCAGCGCCGCGCCCAAACCAAAAGCCAGAAGATCAGGCGCATATTGCGCGGCGATGGACCCGATCAGCCCCAGCGTATCAAGATACACATGCGGGTTGGCCCAGGTCAGCAGAAGGCAGGTCGCCACCACCTCACGCAGACTGACTTGCGCGGCCCCCGTGGCCACCAAGGTCTGCCCGCCCTGCCATGCCGCGCGAAACCGTAGCGCGCCGTAAACCAGGAGGAACGCCACCCCGCCCCAAC
>JBGSRQ010000116.1:0-7729 GCA_041737515.1 Rhodobacterales bacterium
CGCGCCGTGTCGGAGCCGCCTGTCAAGGGCGGTCTGCGCAGCGCCCTGTCCGGTTTTGCGCCCCGCACTGCGCAGCCCGCTGCCCCCTTTATCGAAGCCGAGCTGGACGACGACGATTGGCAGGACGACACCGGTCTGAACGTCTTTGCCGCCCCCAATGCAGAGGCGTGGCGCGACGACGACGATGGCGACCAGTCAGCCTCCGCTTTGGCGCTGGATATGCCCGTGCCCGAGACGCGCCGTGTCGTGCAACCCATTGCCCGCAAGGCGGCCCCCCTGTCACGTCAGGCATCCGCCGAGGCGCAGCCACGGCTGCGGTTTGATGACCCGACCCCGGCCTATGAACTGCCGCCGTTGTCGCTGCTGTCCAGCCCCGAGACGATTGTGCGCCACAAACTCTCTGATGAATCGCTGGAAGAAAACGTGCGGATGCTGGAGTCGGTGCTGGATGACTACGGCGTAAAGGGCGAAATCGTGTCGGTTCGCCCCGGCCCGGTGGTCACGATGTATGAACTGGAACCTGCGCCGGGTCTGAAGGCCAGCCGGGTGATCGGTTTGGCCGATGACATCGAGCGGTCGATGTCGGCGCTATCGGCGCGTGTATCAACCGTTCCGGGCCGCACGGTCATTGGCATCGAACTGCCGAACGCCACCCGCGAAAAGGTGGTGCTGCGCGAGATTTTGTCGGCGCGCGATTTTGGCGACAGCGCGATGCGTCTGCCTCTGGCCCTCGGCAAGGATATCGGCGGCGATCCGATTGTCGCGAATCTTGCCAAGATGCCCCACCTGCTGATCGCGGGCACCACGGGGTCGGGGAAATCGGTCGCAATCAACACAATGATCCTGAGCCTGCTTTACAAACTGTCGCCCGAGGAATGCCGGTTGATCATGATCGACCCAAAGATGCTGGAACTGTCGGTCTATGACGGCATCCCGCATCTTTTGTCGCCCGTTGTGACCGACCCGAAAAAGGCCGTCGTTGCCCTGAAATGGGTCGTGGGCGAGATGGAGGAACGCTATCGCCGCATGTCCAAGATGGGCGTGCGCAATATCGAAGGCTACAACGGCCGCGTGCGCGAGGCCTTGGCCAAGGGCGAGATGTTCAAACGCACCATCCAGACCGGATTTGACGATGATACCGGCGAGCCGGTGTTCGAGACGGATGAGTTTCAGCCGGTTTCGATACCCTATATCGTGGTGGTGGTCGACGAGATGGCCGACCTGATGATGGTCGCGGGCAAGGAAATCGAGGCCTGTATTCAACGCCTGGCACAGATGGCGCGGGCATCCGGTATCCATCTGATCATGGCAACCCAGCGCCCGTCGGTCGATGTGATCACCGGCACGATCAAGGCGAACTTCCCGACCCGGATTTCGTTTCAGGTGACCTCGAAAATCGACAGCCGCACCATTCTGGGTGAACAGGGGGCTGAACAGCTGCTGGGCATGGGCGACATGCTTTACATGGCCGGCGGGGCCAAGATCACCCGTATTCACGGCCCGTTCGTTTCGGATGAAGAGGTTGAAGAGATCGTCACCCACCTCAAATCCTACGGCCCGCCGGTTTACATGTCGGGTGTGGTCGAGGGCGTGGACGAGGACAAGGAAGGCGAGATCGACCTTGTTCTGGGTCTCGGCGGCGATGGCAGTGAGGATGCGCTTTACGATCAGGCGGTCGCCGTGGTGGCCAAGGATCGCAAATGCTCCACCAGCTATATCCAGCGCAAACTTGGCATCGGTTACAACAAGGCCGCACGTCTGGTGGAGCAGATGGAAGAGAACAACGTCGTCACCACCGCAAACCACGTCGGCAAGCGCGAGATATTGCTGCCGGAACACTGACCGGACCGCCTGTCCCTTCCTGCGGGCCGTTTGCGCGGGTTGCGCGAAAATCGCCGGTTCGTGAGGGGGTTGGGGGGTGCAAGGCCGCGCGGGGCGTATTATATGCAAGCCATGAACATCATGCGCGCATTTCTGGCCCCGGTGGCTGTCCTTGCCTTTGCCCTGCCTGCACAGGCGGCAAAGATCAGTCTGGCCGATCTTTCGGCCTATCTGAACAGCCTCACGACGTTGCAGGCCGAGTTCACGCAAGTGAACGCCGATGGGTCCATCGGCACCGGCACGCTTTACATCAAACGCCCCGGCCGGGCGCGGTTCGAATACGCACCGCCTGACAAAAGCCTGGTCATCGCGGGCGGCAGCGAGGTTGCGATCTTTGATCCGAAGTCTTCGGGCCCCGCGCAAAGCTATCCGCTGAACCGCACGCCGCTGAGCCTGATTCTGGCATCAAAGGTGAACCTTGGTCAGGCGAAGATGGTGGTCAAACACTCCGAATCCGATGGCAAGACCATCGTGCGCGCGCAAGACCCGGCACACCCTGAATACGGGACGATCGACATGGTGTTCACGGCTAACCCGGTCGCACTGCGGCAATGGGTGATCACCGATGACAGTGGGTCGCAAACCACCGTGATCCTGGGCGCGGTCAAGCTGGGCGGCAACCTGAATTCGGGGCTTTTCAACATCACCGTCGAATCGGAACGGCGCGGAAACTGACGCGGCCTGCCACGACTGTGGCGGGAGCGGCGGGCAGGGTGATCGCGGCGCAGGGGCGCGGCGCGGATCAGGGCTGTGAGCATCGCGAAACGGGGTTTGATTGTCATCGGGATGATCGGCATTTGCCGGATTGCTTCTTTGGAACACGCTTTCATTGCCGCTTTGGCGGCCTTCTGAGGCTGGCATCGGAAAATGACGCTGGTGGTCGACACGCCGCAAGGGCCGGTAACGGCGGTGTCAGTGGTGGAAGCTCGCGATAAGATGCGTCCGGTTCGACGCAAAGCGACCGAACCGGACCCGCCTCCGCAATCTGGCCTAGCGTCCGCAAGACGCCAGTTGCGCTGCATAAATCTGCGCGCGGGCTTCGACTTTGTTCGACACTTCCACAAGCCAGGATTTCTGGTTGTAGCTGCCGTTCACAAAACCGGTTCGCCCCTCGTGATAGGCCAGATACTGGTCGCGGGCGTCGGTCTTGGGGATGCCGATGCGCTGCGAGGTCTGATCAATATACCAGCCCATGAAATCGGTCGCATCCTCGATATCATCACGCTTGGCGCGGCGGTTGCGCTGTTCGCGCTGGTATTCTTCCCACGTCCCGTCCAACGCCTGACTGTAGCCATAGGCCGAGCTTTGGCGACCCAGCGGAATGATCCCCAGCGCAAACTTATGCGGCGTGCGGGCGTTGCCAACGAACTTGGATTCCTGATGGATCATCGCCATCAAGACCGGCACAGGTACGCCCCATTTGCGTTCTGATGCCTGCATGGCGCGGAAATACTGCGGACGTTCGCCCACGATGCTGCAGGCATTCTCAAGATCGCGGGGTGCCGAGAATTTGCCCCCGCCCCCACAAGAAGCCAGAAACATCAACAGCACGGCCGCACGTAAGGTTCTGCTCATCTGCCCCTCGAACGTTTATTTTTCGCCATCTTACGCGAAAATGCGGTGCAGGGAAATGGGGCGATTCCGTGCCGTGATCAGCATTGCGCGAGCCGTCGCCCATGCGCCACTGCTGCGCGACGGTATGTAGGGGGTTCACAGACTGTTTCCTGTATTGGTCATGCACTTTCTGGACATCTGCCTGCCCAAGGGATTAGGACTTGTGATCGGGGGACTACACTGATGTTCAAGACGCAGGCGAAATATCATCTGGGCCAGGTGCTGCGGCACCGAAAGCACCCGTTTCGCGGCGTCGTGTTTGACGTGGATGCGATGTTTTCGAACACCGAGGAATGGTATGAGAACATTCCCGAAGACAGCCGCCCCAAGCGCGACCAGCCGTTCTATCATCTGCTGGCCGAAAACGACCAAAGCTATTACGTCGCCTATGTGTCGGAGCAGAACCTTGTGCCCGATGAAACCGGCGAACCGGTGGATCACCCCGACCTTCACGATCTGTTCGGCGATTTTCAGGACGGGCGCTATCCGCTGCAATTTCAGTTGAACTGAGCGCCAGGCCCGGGGAAGTGGGCGTTTGCCCCGGCTGGATCAAGCGCACACCTTTGCGCAAAGCCTGCCCAAGGGCGGGCCGTTTCAACCACGCTGCGGTCAGTAACCCAAAGCGCAGCCGTCCTTGCGAGGGTCCGATCCGCCCTGCAACACGCCGCCATCCTCGATCTGGATCGCCTGCGCGCCACCGATAGGAATGGGTGCTTCGACCACGTCATGGCCCATCTCTGCCAGTTCGGCGGCGACCCGAGGCGCGTAGCCACGCTCCACCTCCATCCCCTCGGCACCCGAAAAGCAGCGCGGCGCATCAATGGCCGATTGCGGGTCCATCCCGAAATCGACGGTGTTGCTGATAAACCGCGCGTGGCCGGTGGATTGATAGGCCCCGCCCATCACGCCGAACGGCATCATCACACGGCCAGCTTTGCGGATCATGCCCGGAATGATCGTGTGCATCGGGCGCTTGCCGCCCGCCGCCTCGTTCGGGTGGCCTTGCATCAGCGTGAAGCCCGCGCCGCGATTCTGGAAGTTGATCCCGAACCGGTCAGACGCAAGGCAGGCACCAAAGCTGTGATACACCGAATAGATCAGCGACACCGCCATGCGGTCACGGTCCACCACGGTGATATAGATCGTGTCGCGGTGCACGGCCTCGGTCAGCGGGGCCGCCGCCTTCATCGCGCGCTTGGGGTCGATCAGGGCCGCCAGCTTTTGCGCGGTTTCCATCGACAGCATGTGATCCAGCCGGGTCATGTGATCGGGGTCGGCAATAAAGCGGTTGCGCGCGTCATAGGCAAGCTTTGTCGCCTCGGCCTCCAGATGCGCGCGCTGGGTCCCGAAAGGATCAAGGCTGGCCAGATCGAATTGCGCAAGGATGTTCAGCAGCAAGATCGCCGTTGCACCCTGCCCGTTGGGCGGATGCTCGATCAGCTCGATCCCGTGGTAGGCACCTATGACGGGTTCGGAATAGGTGCAGGCGGTGGCGGCCAGATCGTCCAACGTGTGCGCGCCGCCAAGGGCGCGCAGCGAATTGATCATGTCATCCGCGACTTCGCCCTCATAAAACCCGGCGCGGCCCTGACTGGCGATGCGGCGCAATACCTCTGCCTGACCGGGCGCGCGAAAGATCTGGCCGGTCTTGGGCGCCTGTCCCGCCTGCAGAAAGTAATCGCGGGCGCGGCCCTGCAATATGTCCGCAGCCTCGGCCCAGTCAGAGGCGGTGCGGGGCCCGACGGGCACGCCTTCGTCTGCATAGCGGATCGCGGGGGCAAGGGTCTGCGCCAGATCAAGAAGGCCATAGTCGGCCGACAACCGGCAGAATGCGTCTATGGCGCCGGGCATTGTTACGGCCTCGGGGCCATAAAGCGGCACTGCGGCAAGACCCTTGTCGCGCATGGCAGCCGCCGATAGCCCCGCAGGTGCGCGACCCGATCCGTTCAACGCAATAACGCGGTCTTCTCCGGCAGGTTTGACCAGAACGAAGCAATCGCCGCCAAGACCGGTCATCTGTGGCTCGCAAATGCCCAGAAGCACCGCACCCGCAATCGCGGCATCAACGGCGTTCCCACCATCTTGCAGGATATCGATGGCAACTTTGGCGGCCAAGGGATGCGAGGTGGCACACATGCCATTCTGCGCGAAAACAGGCGAGCGGCCGGGAAATTGAAAGTCGCGCATGAAGAACCCCTCTCGATGTCGGCGGACCATACGAGGTGGTTGCAACCAAGAAAAGGGGGAAGGTAGAGCCTCGGCGCCGCGAACTGGGTGGGGGCAATGGATCGCGACGCCGAGGGAAGCTTTTATGCAGCTACCCGTCAAATATCGTCAGCGCGTGCGGCAGTGTTAGGGGGAAAGTCTGGCAAAAATGCGCCCGTTTGCAAAACATGGAAACAGTGCCGCCCCTGGTGTCACGATTGTTCCGCATCAAGGCGAAAACTCAGACGGTTGCCGGACCCATCACGCCGGTAGTGCAGATCGCGGGTGAGGTTTCGAATCAGGAACCAGCCAAACCCGCCTTCGGGAAGCTCTCCCTCGGTGCCGGGCAGATGGCCCGATGGCAGCGCACGCCCCGGCATCGGGCGGCCATGATCGGTAATGCAGCACTCAAGCCCCGCCAAATCCCGTACGATCCGCAGATCAATGGACCCTGGCCCGTTTGAATAGGCGTGTTCGACGATGTTGTTCATCACCTCGGCCAGCACCAGTTCTGCCGTGCCGCGCTGATCATCGGGCAGATCCTGCATGAAGTCGGCCTGAAACAGGGTGCCGAGCAGATCACGCACCGCGACCGTATCAGCCGGGCTGTCGATCCGCAGGTCGATGGCCGGGAAGGTTGAACTGCAAGCGATGTTGTCAGCCGGCATCACGCAAGCCGGCCGGCACTGACGGGTGAATGGTGAAAATCGTATCCATCCGGGTCAGTCGGAAAACCTTTTCCACCGTCGGCGTCAGCCCTGCCAGTTCCAGCTTGCGGTCGGGGGCCAGAAGTTTCAACACCGCCACCACGGCTCCAAGACCGCTACTGTCCAGAAACACCACATTGGACAGATCAAGCACCACACGCCGCGACGGGGTATCGGTCAGTTCGCGCATGCGTTCCTTGAAGCTGATCGCGCCCGCAGCGTCGATCCGGTTGTCCATCGCCCGGATGATCAGAAGATCGCCGCGGTATTCTGCCAAAAGGTTCATGTCGTGCCGCCCTTGTGTTGCCTTCGCCCCATCAACATAGCGCGCTAGTCTTACCAATCGGTAACCGCCTTTGCGCTTTTCGCGCCGCGCCCGGACCGCTATCCTTGATCACACCCAACAGAAGGCGACCGATCATGCCCCCCGATTACGATCAGCTCTCCCGCCAGATCGACGCCCTGTGTCACGGTGAAACCGATGCGGTGGCGCTGATGGCGACTGTTGCGTGCGAGGTTCACGCAGCATTGCCCCTGGCCGACTGGACCGGGTTTTACCGGGTGGTGGCACCGGAACTCTTGAAAATCGGTCCCTATCAGGGCGGGCATGGCTGTCTGGTCATTCCTTTTGCGCGTGGTGTCTGCGGCGCCGCGGCGCGCACGGGCAAGGCGCAGATCGTGCCGGATGTCGATGCGTTTGCGGGCCATATTGCCTGTGCATCCTCGACCCGGTCGGAACTGGTGCTGCCGGTCTGGAACGCGGCGGGGCGCTTGCTTGGCGTGTTCGATCTGGACAGTGACAGGCCCGCGGCATTCGATGAAACCGACGCGGCCGCGCTGGCCGCGATTCTGGCGCGGGTGTTTCACCATGCCGGGTGAAGTGCGTTCAGGATCGTGCCTGTGCGGAGCCGTGGCGTTCAGGGTGACGGAGCCGTTGCGGCCTGTCGTCGCCTGCCATTGCACCCAGTGCCGCAAGACCTCGGGTCACTATTGGGCAGCGTCATCGGTGCCGATGGAGCGGTTCCGGGTCGTGAAAGACAGCGGTCTTGCATGGTTTCGCGCATCAGACACGGCACAGCGCGGATTTTGCAAGGACTGCGGGTCGACGCTGTTCTGGAAGGCCGATGCAGAGGACCGGATGAGCTTTTCCCCCGGGGCGCTGGACGGGGCCGCGGGGCTTGCGATGGGCGCGCATATCTTTACCGACGATGCAGGCGATTATTACGCGCCCGAGGGTCCGGCTGCGACGGTGGCGGCGGTTGCGGCAGGCACACTGACCGCCGGTTGCCTGTGCGGGCAGGTGCGGTTCGCGTTGCCCGGCC
>JBGSRQ010000130.1:0-7433 GCA_041737515.1 Rhodobacterales bacterium
CCTCCGCCTTGCGCCATATCAGGCCGCCCGCCGCCACCCCGGCCACCCAGGGCTTCGGCAGCGGCCTTGACGATATCGACCGCTGACACTCGCGTTGTCAGATCAACGGTGACCCCTGCGGCCACGGCTGGTTTCGCGCCAGTGTCCGCAATCAGCAAAACCGCGCCAGACCCAAGCCGCGCCTGCATCTCGTCAATCAGGCCGGGAAGATCTTTGCCCGACACTCCCGAAAGAACCTGAGAAACGAAACGTATCCCATTGATATCCTTTGCTTCCGGACCATCACTCTTGCCGCCTATTGCAAGCTCGCGCCGCAATTGTGCAACCTCGTTCTGCAGCGCGCGGCGTTCATCCAGCAGCGCCTTTGCCCGATCGGCCAATTCCGGCGGTGTTACTTTCAGCACCGATGCCACATCCGCCAACCGCGCCATCTGATCCTTGAGGAAGGCGAGCGCCCCCTCGCCGGTCAGCGCCTCAATCCGCCGCACACCAGCAGAGGATGCGGAATCGCCCAACAGGATGAACAGCCCGATCTCGCCCAAACGGCCCACATGGGTGCCGCCGCACAGTTCCAGACTGTAGGTTTGCCCATCCGTCCCCTTGCCGGACCGAGGACGCGCGCCCATCGACACGACGCGCACTTCATCGCCGTATTTCTCGCCAAACAGCGCCTGCGCGCCAAGACCGCGCGCGTCATCGGGCGTCATCACGCGGGTTTCCACCGCCCCGTTCTGGCGGATATAGGCGTTCACCTCGGCCTCAACCGTCGCCAGTTCGTCAACCGAAAGCCCCTTGCCGTGGCTGAAATCAAAGCGCAGACGGTCCGGCGCGTTCAGGCTGCCGCGCTGTGCCACATGATCACCCAGCGTGCGACGCAATGCCTCGTTCAACAGGTGGGTTGCAGAATGGTTTGCCTGAATGGCACCGCGGCGCGCCGGATCAACAACCAGCGTCGCCCCCTGACCCTGTGAAATCTCGCCCTCGGTCACCTCGGCAATATGCAGGAACAGGCCCTGCGATTTTTTCGTATCGGTGATCCGTGCGGCCCCGGTCGCTGTGCGCAACAAGCCCGCATCGCCGACCTGACCGCCCGATTCCGCATAAAACGGCGTCTGGTTCAGCACGATCTGCACCTGCAGGCCCGCGCCCGCCTTGGCCACCGCGGCACCATTGTGCACCAGGGCCAGAACCTGCCCCTCTGCGGTAGTGGTGTCGTATCCCAGAAATTCCGATGCGCCATGCGCTTCGGCAAGGTCAAACCACATCGCGGCGTCCTTGGTTTCGCCCGACCCGGCCCAGCTTGCCCGCGCCTTGGCCTTTTGCTCGGCCATGGCCGTATCAAACCCTGCCGTGTCAACCGTGCGTCCCTGTTCACGCAGTGCATCCTGCGTCAGATCCAGCGGAAAGCCGTAGGTGTCGTAAAGCCTGAACGCCGCAGTTCCCGGCAAAGCCCCGCCTTCGGGCAGGCGCGCAACCTCATCTTCCAGCAGTTTCAGACCGCGATCCAGCGTCGTGCGAAAGCGGGTTTCCTCAAGCTGCAACGTTTCTTCGATCAACGCCTGCGCGCGCCCCAGTTCCGGATAGGCGCCGCCCATCTGCCGCACCAAAGCCGGCACCAGACGGTGCATCACCGGATCCTGCGCGCCCAACTGATGCGCATGCCGCATCGCACGCCGCATGATCCGACGCAGCACATAGCCGCGCCCCTCGTTCGACGGCATCACGCCATCGGCAATCAGAAAGGAGGTCGAGCGAAGATGGTCGGCAATCACCCGGTGATGTGTCTTGCCCGGCCCGTCCGGATCGGTAGATGTCGCATGCGCGCTGGCCTCAATCAGATCGCGCATGAGATCAGTGTCGTAATTGTCGTGCTTGCCCTGAAGCAGCGCGCCGATCCGCTCCAACCCCATGCCGGTGTCGATGCTTTGCTTGGGCAAGGGAACCATCGAGCCGTCGGCGAACTGTTCGTTCTGCATGAACACAAGGTTCCAGATCTCGATGAAGCGGTCGCCGTCCTCATCCGCCGACCCAGGAGGGCCGCCCCAGATCTTGTCGCCGTGATCATAGAAAATTTCGGTGCAGGGGCCACAAGGGCCGGTTGGCCCCATCCGCCAGAAATTGTCATCGGTCGGGATTCGGATGATGCGGTCATCGCCCAGCCCCGCCACCTTTTTCCAGATCGCCGCCGCCTCATCATCGGTGTGATAAACGGTCACCAGAAGCTTCGATTTGTCGATACCGAAGTCTTTCGTCAAAAGTTCCCACGCGAACGGGATCGCATCGGATTTGAAGTAATCGCCGAAGCTGAAATTTCCAAGCATCTCGAAGAACGTATGGTGCCGCGCGGTGTAGCCCACATTGTCCAGATCGTTGTGCTTGCCGCCCGCCCGCACGCATTTCTGCGCGGTCGTGGCGCGCACATAATCCCGCGTCTCGGCCCCGGTAAATGCATTCTTGAACTGCACCATGCCGGAGTTGGTGAACATCAGCGTGGGATCATTGCGCGGCACCAGCGGGCTGCTGTCCACGACCCGGTGGCCATTGCGCTGAAAATAATTCAGAAAAGTTGAGCGGATATCGTTCAGCGAGGGCATGTGCACTTCCTTCGGGCGTGGGATTTCCGTTTATCCCTGCGCGCGCGGGCTGTCCATCGCGACCATGAAAAAGGGCCGCAGGTTTCCCTGCAGCCCGCCTTTTCCTGCGGTGCGGCCCGGTTACATGTCAACCAGATCGTCGCCGTCCGACCCGCCCTCGGCCATGTGGAAATCAAGACCGTTGGCGGCGCGGATTTTTTCTTCAAGCTCATTCGCCACGGCGGGGTTGGCTTTCAGGAACACTTTCGCATTCTCGCGCCCCTGCCCGATGCGCTCATCGCCGTAGGAGTACCATGAGCCGGATTTTTCGACGATCCCCGCCTTCACACCGATGTCCAGCAACTCGCCTGTCTTGGAAATGCCTTCGCCATACATGATGTCGAATTCGACCTGCTTGAACGGCGGGGCTACCTTGTTCTTGACAACCTTGACGCGGGTCGTGTTGCCGACAACGTCCTCACGTTCCTTGATTGCACCGATGCGACGGATATCAAGCCGCACGCTTGCATAGAATTTCAGTGCATTGCCGCCGGTCGTGGTTTCGGGGCTGCCGAACATCACGCCGATCTTCATGCGGATCTGGTTGATGAAGATCACCATGCAGTTGCTGCGCCCGATGCTGGCGGTCAGCTTGCGCATAGCCTGGCTCATCAGGCGGGCCTGGCTGCCCATCTGCATGTCGCCCATGTCGCCTTCGATTTCCGATTTCGGAACAAGCGCCGCCACCGAATCGATCACCACAAGACTGACCGCGCCCGACCGCACCAGCGTATCCACAATTTCCAGCGCCTGCTCGCCGGTGTCGGGCTGGCTGATCAGCAATTCGTCCAGATCGACGCCAAGTTTCTTGGCATATTGCGGGTCAAGCGCGTGTTCGGCGTCGACAAAGGCGCACACCCCGCCTTTTTTCTGCTCCTCGGCCACCACATGAAGCGTCAGCGTCGTCTTGCCCGAGCTTTCAGGCCCGTAAATCTCGATGATGCGACCCTTGGGCAGGCCGCCGATCCCCAGCGCGATATCCAGACCCAACGATCCCGTAGATGTCGCCTCGATATCCATCGCCGGGCTGTCGGCGCCCAGCTTCATGATCGAGCCTTTGCCGAACTGACGTTCGATCTGTGCCAGAGCACTTTCCAGCGCTTTCGCCTTGTCCATTTCACGTTTTCCGTTCAGATCGAGAAGGTTCGCAACAGCCATGTTCAGATCCTTATTTCATAGCCGCGCGGTGGCGGCAATGCTTGCCCGTGTTCTTGCCTTGTTCCTGCGTTATGCGATCAAACCAAGAACATTTCAATCGAATTCTCACAGTTTCAGCTTTTTCGCAAAACAGTTAAGGGATAGTTTACGCAAGCCCTGCAGACAGGGTCTGATGCAAAATAAGGGGCGCGAATGCTTGTTTTCTGGGATCAGCAGTTGGCCTTCCTGGCCACCCCCAAGACCGGGTCGACGGCAATTGCCGCTGCACTCGAATCACTGGCGGCGGTTTCGGTGCAACGGCCGCCCGTCTTGAAGCACACAACCGTACAGCGGTTTCACCGCTTTCTGGGGCCCTATTTTGAAGTGGCGTCGGGCAAACCCTTCGACGTGGTCGCCCTGATGCGTGAGCCGCGCGATTGGCTGGGCAGCTGGTATCGCTACCGCCAGCGCGATGACATGACCGATGCCCGCCGCAGCACAGCCGGGATCAGCTTCGATACATTCGTTCGCGGCTGGTGCAGCGATACACCTCCCGACTATGCCGCTGTCGGAACGCAGTCGCGCTTTCTGCAGCCCAAGAACGGCAAGGGCGTCACACAATTGTTCCGGTACGAGGACATCACCAGTTTCGTGACCTTTCTGGAAGACCGGCTGAATTGCGAGATCATTCTGCCGCAACTGAACGTGTCACCCAAGGCTGCGATGGATTTGTCGGAAGACACCGAGACCTTGTTGCAATCTTTTGCCGCCAAGGACTTCGAGATCTATCAAAGCCTGACCCCCTATTGAGCGGGGCGGCTCGCGACACGGTCAATGCATCTGTCCCTGAACCGTGTCGGTCAGATCGTTCAGCGAGAAGGGCTTGGGCAAAAACACCGAATTCGGAATTCTGGCCTGCGAATCAGACAGGCAATCTTCGGAATACCCCGACACAAAGATGACCCGCACATTTGGCCGCTTCACCAGCGCCTCGCGCACCCAGCTTGGCCCATCCATCCCCGGCATCACAACGTCAGTGACGAAAATATCGACGTCAAGCGTCGGGTCCTCCAGCGCGCGCAAGGCGGCTTCGGCGCAATCCGCCTCGATCACCATATAGCCACGCAGCCGCAGCGCGCGCGACGCAAAGGCGCGGACCGGCGCCTCGTCTTCGACCAACAGAACCACACCCTCGCCGGGACGCGATGAAATGCGGCGTTTGGGCTCCACCTTCGTCTCGGACGCCTCGCGTGCTCCAAGGATCGGGAAGTAAAGATGGAAAACCGTGCCAAGGTCCACCTGGCTGTCCACAAAGATGAACCCGCCCAACTGTTTGACGATGCCATATGCGGTGGAAAGGCCAAGCCCGGTGCCCTCTCCGGGTTTCTTGGTCGTGAAGAAGGGCTCGAAAATCTTTTGCAGCCGGTCAGCCGGTATGCCGCACCCTGTATCCAGCACGCGGATCACGGCGTATTCGCCTGCAGGCACAACAGCGCGGTCGCGACACAGATCCTCGGTCAGCGCCAGCGCTTCGGTTTCGATCCGGATCGTGCCGCCTTCGGGCATCGCGTCGCGGGCATTGACGATCAGGTTCATCAAGACCTGTTCAAGCTGGCGTTTGTCGGCACGGATCGCCCCCAGATCCATCGCATGCGCCAGTTTCAACGACACCCGTTCGCCCACAAGCCGGTTCAGCAAATGGGTGACATCCGACAACACCTCGTGCAGTTCCAGCGTTTCCAGCTTGAGGGTCTGCTTGCGCGAAAAGGCAAGCAACTGGCCCACCAGACTGGCCGCACGGTTCGCATTCTGATGGATCTGCACCAGATCGGCATAATCGGGGTCGGCATGATCGTGGCGCAACAGCAAGAGATCGCAGTGGCCGGAAATTGCGGTCAGCAGATTGTTGAAATCATGCGCAACGCCCCCCGCAAGCTGGCCGATAGCCTGCATTTTCTGGCTTTGCACGAACTGACCTTCCAGCGTTTTCAGCGCGGTTGCATCGTTGAGAATGCCCAGCACCACCGTCCGGCCGTTTTCAACGATACGGCGCAGGTTGACCTGAAAGAAAACCTCGTTCTCGGTGCCGCGCAGGCGCAGAACCTCGGCCCCGCCGGGGCGCCGCTCGTGCGCGACATCGGCAAGCCATTCCGTCACCGAACGGCCAAGACCCTCAAAGATGTCCGAAAACAGCGGCGCGCTGTCTGCGTCCAGCCCAAGCAGGTCACGGGCGGCGAGATTGGCGCTGCGCATCTCGCCCGAGGGCGTGAACTTCATCAGCGCGACGGGCACATTTTCGAAATCGGCCAGCGTGTTTTCACCGTCCAGCCGGTCCGGCACGGGCAAGAGGTAGATTTCCCGGCGTTCCCCCGGTCCGCCAACCTCTCCGACAATGGCACGCACAACGCCGTCTATGCCTGCAACTTCGACTTCTTCGCCGCTGCGCAGGGATGCGTTCACAAATACCCGGTCAAGCCGTTTCGGGCGCGCGCCCACAAGCCGCCGCATTGCCTCGTTCGAAAAAAGCACCACCCCTGCCTTGTTGGCGATCAGCATCGGCAGGCTGAGTTGTTCGGCCCCGCGGCCATTGGATCCGCGATCCAGAAACTCCTCAAGCCGCCACAAGAAACGCGCGGGACCGATGCGGTGCACCGACAAGCGCGTATGGCCCCGGCGTGTCACCACGTCTTCACGCGCGGCACCAAGGTTCATCGCCCGGCTTTGCAGCCTGTAAAGCACCGAGGCCGGGCTGGCGAAATGATCATGCAGCGCCGAAATAAGGGTGGCGCCATCCTTGGTTCCGAAACGGTCTGATGCCGCCTGGTTCTGAAAACCGATGATGCCGGCACCGTCGGTCGTGAAACAGGGAGCGGCATCCTGCCCCATCAGCGCGCCGAGGTTACGCTCGGTCTGGCGCCCCTTCCTTTGATGCAATGCATCCAGCGCCCGGATCACGATCACCAGGGCCGCAAAGACCGCGGCCGACACCAAAGACGCAAAGCGGGCGCGTCCATCCTCGAAAACGAACCCCATGACCAGCGCGGCAAGGGCCACCGCGATCAACAGCCAGACCCGCGATTGCAGGCCACGCGCCGTTTCCATCACGTCAGACCGACGTGCCCTTCTGCCGATGCTTCCCGCCTTGATCACTGTCTGCTCCGCCCCGGTTTCGGTAAGCCGTATTGGACGTCCAAAACGTTAAGCCGACCTTAATCATCGCGATATACCACTTCCGATTGTGTAAAATGCTATTCAGTTCGCCGTAAAATGGCAACGAAAAACCCGTCGCCGCCTTGCAAAGGCGTGAAGATGCGTTGTTTTTCAACACTCCACGCCGCACTGCGCGCAAGAAACGCGGCAATCTGATCCTGATTTTCGATCTGCAAAAGCGAGCAGGTCACATAGGCCAGCCGACCCAAAGGTGCGACAAGCGGCGCCGTCTGATCCAGGATGCGGGCCTGAAGCGCCACAAGACTGGCGAGCCGCTCTGGCGTCAAAGCCCATTTCGCCTCGGGCGACCGCCGCCAACTGCCCGAACCGGAACAGGGCACGTCAATGACCAAAAGATCGTAACTACCCGGCATAAAGCTATGATCCGGCTTGCAAATCCTGACATTGACTGCGGCGCGGGCGGCGCGGGCGGCCAGATCGCGCATGCGCCCC
>JBGSRQ010000051.1:0-2922 GCA_041737515.1 Rhodobacterales bacterium
CCACAAGGTAGCGGTGGCGGCAATTGCGCCGGGCGCTCAGGTCATCCGGTATGGCCAGATCATCGGCGCGGCAACCGGACCAATTGCGGCTGGCGACCATGTGCATGTGCACAACCTTGGCATGGGCGCGCATGATCAGGATTACGGCTTTGGCGTCGATATGGTGCCACTGGTCAGGCCCGATACCGCACGGCATTTCATGGGGTATCACCGCGCCGACGGGTCGGTGGGAACGCGGAACTATCTGGGCATCCTGACCTCGGTGAATTGCTCGGGTTCGGTCGCACGCTTCATCGCCGAGGCGGCAGAGCGGTCGGACTGGCTGGCCGAGTTTCCCAATGTCGACGGCGTGGTGCCCATTGTGCACGGGTCGGGCTGTGGGATGTCGGGCACCGACGAAGGCTATGCAACGCTGTTCCGCACCCTGCAGGGCTATGCAAGAAACCCGAATTTCGGGGGCATCCTGCTGGTGGGGCTGGGGTGCGAGGTGATGCAGATTCCCGATCTGATCGGCGCCGGGCGGATGCGCAAGGATGGCAATTTCCGTTACATGACGATCCAGCAGACCGGCGGCACACGCAAGACCATCGACAAGGGCCTGTCGGTCCTGCGCGAGATGGCCGAGGTGGCGAACCGCGCAACGCGGACCCCGGCGGGTTTGGAGCATCTGATGGTCGGCATGCAATGCGGCGGATCTGACGGCTATTCGGGCATCACCGCAAACCCGGCTTTGGGGGTTGCGTCCGATATGCTGGTCGCCGCAGGGGGGACCACGATCCTGTCGGAAACCTCGGAAATCTACGGGGCCGAACATCTGCTGACGCGTCGCGCCGTCAGCCGCGAGGTTGGCGAAAAGATCGTGGAACGCATCCTCTGGTGGGAGGATTATACCGCCCGCAACGGTGGCGAGATGGACAACAACCCCTCACCCGGCAACAAGAAGGGCGGGCTGACGACGATCCTTGAAAAGTCGCTGGGGGCGGTGGCCAAGGGTGGCTCGGCACCGCTGACGCAGGTTTACAAATTCGCCGAACCCATCGCCGAACGTGGGTTCGTGTTCATGGACAGCCCCGGCTACGACCCCTGTTCGGTAACAGGCCAGATCGCCTCTGGCGCGAATCTGATCGCCTTTACCACCGGGCGCGGATCGGTGTCGGGATACAAGCCCACGCCCTGTATCAAGCTTGCGACCAACACCGAAATGTACGACCGCATGGCCGAGGATATGGACATCAATTGCGGCGACATGATTACGGGAGATGTCAGCCTCGCCGCCAAAGGGGCCGAGATTTTCGAACTTTTTCTGAAGGTTGCAAGCGGTTTTGAAACCAAATCCGAAGCGCTTGGCTTTGGCGGCGCGGAATTCGTGCCCTGGCAGATGGGCGCCGTGATGTAGCGCCGCACGTCCTTTTCGCGTCGGCCAGAACTGGCTGATCCGGCGGGGTAGGGAATTTCGCACTTGCCCGAATCGCCGGGTCGGTTCACCTTGAAACAACTTGAAGCTGATTTTCCGACGCGAGTTTTTCAACGTCTGCCTTTGATCCGGGGCCAGCATGTCCGACTTTTTCGGCATATACCTTCCCAACCCTCACTGCCCCGTCGCCGCCTTGTGCGGATCATTTCTCATGTGATGCCGCCGGGCGCATCCCGCACCCGGTTGCCACGCTGACGCTGCCTGAACGCCCCGCCGGGACGATCCGCTGATCATTGCACTGCCGCGGCTTTGGCCCGGTGACACTTCAGCCCGGCAAGGGAGCCATTGCCATGTATCAACACCCCGGCGTCTACATCGAACATGTCCCCTCCAACGCTTTGGCGATCGAGGCGGCGTCAACCTCTGAAACCGCCTTTGTCGGTCATACACGGCGCGGGGCCCGCGTCACGGCGGCTGCGGGCAATCCGGTCTTTGTGACCAATGCGAGCCAGTATGCGGCAGCCTTTGGCCCCTTGGGCGGCGGGCCGGGCGGCATCAAGAACGATGGCGTCAATCCCGATCCGATGGGCCACGCCGTCAACCTTTACTTCGCCAATGGCGGCACCAAAGCCTATATCGTGCCGGTCGCGAACACCGAAGGTGTCGCCGCCACGCTCAACACCCCCGCCGTGCCAGCCATTCCGGCGGTGCCTGCGGTGCCTGCAGTGCCTGCAGCGGACGGAAACCCGGCGATCCCCGCAGTTCCGGCCGTGCCTGCGGTGCCCGCCGTGCCCGCTCAGGTCGGGATAGAGTTCACCTCGAACGCGGTCAACAAGCGGCTGGCGCTGACCGCCGCCTCAACGGGCGTTTGGTCCAACGGAATAATGGCCCGGCTGGAGGCGGGTGGGCTGGCCGGTGAATTCACCCTGCGCCTTGGGATTCAACGCACCCAGGCTGCCGGCGTGCCGCTGCAAAGTGCCACCTTCGAGACAGTGCTGGAGGTGATCACCGGGCTAAGCGGAACGAACGCTGAAATCGCACAGAAGATCGGCCAGACCTCTGCCCTTGTGACCGCCGAGGTGACCGATGCGGGCGGCGGCAATGCCCTGCCCCGGGTCGCGCTGATTTCGGGCGGGGTCGACAGTGCGGCACCCAATGCCGCCGATTATACCGCCGCCTTTGACCGGCTGCGCGATTATCGCACGGTGTCGATCATGCTTTTGCCGGGGCTGGTCTATGCAACCGGAACGGCTGCCGCCACGATCTATGACAGCGCCATCACCCATGCCGAATTCATGCAGAACCGGCTGGTGATCCTTGATCCCGATCCGGCGGCGGTGTTGGTCTCGCCCGCTGATGTGCAGGCGGCGGCGCTGCCGACGTCGCCCTATGCGGTGTTCTATTATCCGCAAGTCACGGTTGCGAACCCTTATTACGATGCCGATACGGCCCCCACGCTGCCGAGATCCTTCAGGATCGGCGCCGCAGGTGTGGCGGCGGGGATGTGG
>JBGSRQ010000208.1:0-4051 GCA_041737515.1 Rhodobacterales bacterium
CATCGCACCATCCCCATGCGCCGCAGAACACCGCGCTCCACCCCACCCACGGCCACCACCAGCGCCGCAGCCATTGTGGCCGCCAGCATCAGCGCTGCCCAGATCTGGATGGTCTGGCCGTAATAACTGCCCTGCAACAGCCGCGCGCCCAAGCCCGCAGGCTGGTTCAACTCCCCCACGATGGCCCCCACCAAAGCCGCCGCGATGCCGATCTTGAGGCTGGCAAACAGATACGGCATCGAACTTGGCAGCCGCAGTTTTCCAAAGACCGCCGCCCCCCCGGCGCCGTAAGTGCGCAAGAGATCAAGCTGCATCGCATCGGGGCTGCGCAAGCCCTTGACCATGCCCACTACCACCGGAAAGAACGACAGATAGGCTGAAATCACCGCCTTCGTGACCAGCCGCGATGCGCCCACCTCATTCATCACCAAAGCCAGAACCGGGGCCAGCGCGATGATCGGCACCATCTGGCTCGCAATCGCCCAGGGCATCACACTCATGTCCATCGCCCGGCTGTGCACAATGCCCACGGCCAAAGCGACACCCAGCGCCGTCCCGATCACAAATCCCAGCAATGTCCCCGACAGCGTGATCCACGCATGATAGACCAGACTGCGTTTTGACGTCACCGCCTGCCCAGCGACCCCCTGCCACAATCCCAAAGCCACCTGATGCGGCGCGGGCAACACCGGGCGCTCCTGCATCATCGTCCGCGGCACGATCTGCGCCAGGCTGACCGAGGTGCCCGCGCGTGCTGCCTGATCCCGCTCCCAAGGCGCGTTCATCCAGACGGCCCCCGCGTACCAAAGACACAGGATCGAGCCCAGAACCACAAGCACCGGCAAAGCCCGCCTCACACCCCTGACCCTTTCATTTTGATACAAATATCCTCGGGGGGGAGGGCCGGATCTGATCCGGCCCGTCGGGGGGCAGACAGCCCCCCGTTCCCGTCGATGACACAAACCTCACGCCTCATCCGAATGCCCCGCCCGCAACCCCTCTCGCACACGGTGCGCGATCGCGATGAATTCGGGGCTGTCGCGGATATCCAGCGGGCGATCCTTGGGCAAAGGGCTCTCGATCACGTCGGTGATCCGACCGGGGCGCGGGCTCATCACCACGATCCTGGTCGAAAGATACACCGCCTCCGGGATCGAGTGGGTGACAAAGACAATCGTCTTGCCCGTCCGCGCCCAAAGCTTCAGCAATTCCTCGTTCAGCCGGTCGCGCACGATCTCGTCCAGCGCTCCGAACGGCTCGTCCATCAGCAGGATATCCGCATCGAATGCCAGCGCCCGCGCAATGCTGGCCCGCTGCTGCATGCCGCCCGAAAGCTGCCACGGGAATTTCCCGCCGAACCCTTCCAGTTCAACCAGTTGCAATACGTCCTTCACGCGTTTTTCCTGCTCCGCCCGCGAAAACCCCATGATCTCCAGCGGCAGGCGGATATTGCCGGCAATGGTGCGCCAGGGATAAAGCCCCGCCGCCTGAAACACATAGCCATAAGCCCGCGCCCGGCGCGCCTCGTCGGGCGGCATGGCGTTCACCGTCAACGTGCCACCGGTCGGAGTTTCCAAAGCCGCAATCGCCCGCAACAGCGTGGTTTTTCCGCAGCCCGAGGGGCCGATGAAGCTGACAAACTCGCCCTTCCCGATGGTCAGGTTCACGTCCTTGAGCGCATGAACGGGGCCATCATTGGTCGGGAACGTCAGGTTCAGTTCGCGGGCTTCGATCACGACATCACTCATGCTTGCACCGACTTGCACGCAGGCAAGCGCATCAGACCCCGTTCCACGCCACGGTCCATCGCGCCGAGGATTGCACCACACTGACCAGGGAGCAGCGCCGCATTCCTGCCCGCAGGGAATTCAGGCTCTGCCCGAACCACCGTCGCAACCAGGACGGCGCTGAACACAGCCACGACCGGAACAATCGCGATCATGTCACGCGGCAGAACCTTTGTCTGCACGCGCGACGCCACCGCATGAACCGTGGTCGCGACAAGGCAAACAATCAGAGACGCGACCCCGGCCGCAAGAAACACCCCCATCAAACGCCCTTCACCCAAGACCCCAGCACAGCAGTGACAGGCCTGCGGGTTATGCCAAACCTGATCATGATCCGATACACCTACACCCCACTCGGCGGAACACCCGTCCGCGCCACCGGCCGTGGCGCATTCAGATCCTTCCACTGCGTCAGCGCGCGGTTTACGGCGCCGTTTGGCGCGCGGGCGACAAATTTGCCGTGGCCTTCCTCGGTCTGAACCGCGCCGTCCATCACCGCGACCTTGCCGCGGGTCAGCGTATAGCGCGGCAGGCCGGTGACAACCTTGCCCTCGAACACGTTGTAATCAATGGAAGATTGCTGTTTTTCGGCACTGATGGTCTTGGACTTTTCCGGGTCGAACACCACAAGATCGGCATCCGCCCCGACCAGAACCGCGCCCTTTTTCGGATAGCAATTCAAGATCTTGGCGATGTTGGTCGAGGTCACCGCCACAAACTCGTTCATCGTGATCCGACCCGTCGCCACGCCATGCGTCCACAGCATCGGCATCCGGTCCTCCAGCCCCCCGGTGCCATTGGGGATCTTGGTGAAATCGCCCAACCCGAAGCGTTTCTGCGCGGTCGTGAAGGCACAGTGATCCGTCGCCACAACCTGCAAGGACCCCGAAGCAAGACCCGCCCAAAGACTGTCCTGGTGGCGCCGGTCGCGGAACGGCGGCGACATCACCCGGCGCGCAGCATGATCCCAATCGGGGTTGGCGTATTCGGAGTCGTCCAGCGTCAGGTGCTGGATCAGCGGCTCGCCGTAGACCCTTTTCCCCAGCATCCGCGCGCGGCGGATCGCCTCATGCGCCTCCTCGCAACTGGTATGCACGATATAGACCGGCACCCCCGCCATATCGGCGATCATGATGGCGCGGTTCGTGGCCTCGCCCTCCACTTCGGGCGGACGCGAATAGGCATGCGCCTCGGGGCCGGTGTTGCCTGCGGCCATCAGTTTTCGTTGAAGTTCGGCCACCACATCGCCGTTCTCGGCATGCACAAAGGGAATCGCCCCAAGGTCGGCGCAACGGGTGAAACTGGCGAACATCTCGTCATCATTCACCATCAATGCGCCTTTGTAGGCCATGAAGTGCTTGAAGCTGTTGATGCCGGCTTCGGTGACGGTCTTCATGTCGTCCCAGACCTGCTCGCCCCACCAGGTGATCGCCATGTGGTAGGAATAGTCGCATGTCGCCCGCCCCGACTTGTTGTGCCACATCTGCATGGCATCCATCAGCCCCTGCCCCTGCCCCGGCAGAACGAAATCCACCACCATGGTGGTGCCGCCCGACAACGCCGCCCGCGTGCCGGATTCGAAATCATCCGCCGAATAGGTGCCCATGAAGGGCATCTCCAGATGCGTGTGCGGATCAATCCCGCCGGGCATGATGTAGCAGCCCGTGGCATCCAGTTCGGTGCCGCCCTTGAGGTTAGGACCAATGGCGGTGATGATGCCACCCTCGATCTGGACATCGGCCTTGTAGGTAAGGTCGGCAGTGACGACGGTGCCGTTGCGGATGGTGGTGGTCATGGTCTTTTCTCCAACAGTGACGCAGCCCCGGACATGATCCGGGGCCTCAGAGAAAAGAGACCTCCATCGCAATGTCGTGCCACATCGGGTTTGCACGGGCGATCAGATCGTTTTTCCACGCCCGCCGCCATCGTGTCAGAACGCGTTCGCGGGCAATGGCTTCGGCAAGGGTTTCGTGCGTTTCGAAATACACCAGCTTGCGGATCCGGTATTTCGCTGTGTGATCCGACCCGACGCCCAGTCGGTGCTGCGCCGCACACTGCAAGAGATTGCCGGTTACGCCGACGTAGATCGCCGTGTTGGACGCACAGGCCATGATGTATGTGTAGAATGCCATGCAAAAGATTTGGAGCGCACCGGTTAAGGCCGGGTAAATTTCCCGACTTTTTTCGCATGCACTGCCCCAGCCCCGGACCTGATCCGGGGCCTTCGTTTCGCCACCAGAGGCCCCGGATCAGGTCCGGGGCTG
>JBGSRQ010000219.1:0-7575 GCA_041737515.1 Rhodobacterales bacterium
CGGCCATTGTCACGTCGGGCTGGGCTGCGGGCAGTGCGCTGGCTTTGGCGGTGATATTTGCGGCCTTCGGGGGGCTGATCATCGACGTGATGACCACGGCCCCCGACGTGCGCACCGCTGCCCGCCATTTCCTGCCGTGGATGGTGCTGGCAACGCTGGTCGGCGTGGCAAGCTGGATGTTTGACGGCATCTTCATCGGGGCCACGGCAACCGGTGAGATGCTGCGCGCGATGGCCATTTCGGTTGCCCTGTATCTGGTGGCGCTGGCCGTCCTGTTGCCCGCATTTGGCAATCACGGGTTGTGGGCGGCGCTGATGGTGCTGTTCGTGGCGCGGGGTGTGACAATGGCGCGCGCCTATCCGGGGATCGAGGCGCGCGCGGGCTGAGCGCCCCGGCCGAGGTCGTTCAACCGGACGTTCGATTGAAGGAAAGCCGGGACCTGCAGGCCGTTTGGGACTTGCCTGTTGCGTTTGATCTGCTGACCCCGGTCAAACGCAACACCCGCTAGAACCGCATGAACCGGAACAGCGCCGAAGCACCCCAACCTGCCAGCACCGCCAAAGCCAGCGACAGCGCCGCGTAAAACAGGGGCTGATCATGGGCAAGGCTGTAGATGATCTTCTCCAGCCCTTCTTTCTTGACCTCGATGCGGCGCTCGATTTCATCGACGACATTGCCGCCCCGCGTCAGAAAAATCCGCACGCGGTAGTCGCCTTCGATCAGGTTGGCGGGCAGGGCCACGTCGGCCCGAAACAGCGTGCTTTGCGTCAGATGCACCGCATTGACCTGCAAACGGTACGACCCGTCGGCCACCTTGATGCGCTGCATCGCCTCGACAAACCTGGCGGCGCGGTCTGCCTCGGATGATATGCCGACAGCGCGGATCGCACGGGTGATCGACACTCTGTAACGCAGATCTTCGGTCGCACTCAGGATCTGCGAAATCGGCTTGGTGGTGGCGATGGCGTAAAAGCTGGGTGCGCGGTCGATGCGAACCGACGCATCATTGATCCAGATGCCGAACACCCGGTCCTTGCGCCGCACCTTCAGTTGCACGGGCGGGCCTTCAACGGTGACGATGACCTCAAGCGGGGGGCCGACGGGCTCGGGCTTGTCGCGCTTGACCGCGCCATAAATCAGGATTTCGGACCCGTCGAAATTGGCAGTGATCGACACCGTATTCTGGCTAAGCCCGGCGACGATGGTTTCATCGGCGAGCGCGGGCTGGGCAAGACACAGCCAGATCAGCGCCGCCCGGATCATGGCAGGCTGACCGATGTGATCGAATAAAGCTCGGACGGGGTCAGCAACAGATCAAGCGCTATCTTGCCGCTGACCGCCAGCACCATGATTGCCAGAAGCACGCGCATATGGTCGCCGCGCAGCCGCAGCCCAAGCCGAGAGCCGTATTGCGCGCCGACGACGCCGCCCAGAATAAGCAGCATCGCCAGCATGATATCAACCGTCTGGCTGGTGATCGCATGGGCGACGGTGGTAAAAGCCGTCACGAAGATGATCTGAAAGAGCGATGTGCCGATCACGACCTTGGTGGGCATGCCCAGAACGTAGATCATCGCAGGCACTATGATGAACCCGCCACCAACCCCCATCACGGCGGCCAGAAAACCTACACTCGCCCCCACCATCATCGGCGGCAGAACCGAGATGTATAGGCCCGAGGCGCGGAATTTCATTTTGAAGGGCAACCGGTGGACCCAGGTGTGCACATGCGCGCGGCGCACCGGGGCCTGCGGATCGCGCGCCCGCCACATGCTGCGCAGGCTTTCCTGCAACATCAGGGCACCCACAAGTCCCAGAAACATGACATAGGCCAGTTGCACGAAAAGATCGACCTGACCAATTGCCGTCAGCCGTGCAAATACCCACACACCGATGGCTGATCCGAAAATCCCGCCCACCAAAAGCACGACACCCATTCGGAAATCGACGCCCTTGCGCTTCATCTGCGCCAGGACGCCGGAAACTGATGAGGCGACAACCTGATTGGCCCCGGTGGCAACCGCAACAGCAGGCGGCACACCGATGAAGAACAGCAAGGGCGTGATCAGAAACCCGCCGCCCACCCCAAACATCCCCGAAAGGAACCCGACAATGCCACCCATCCCCAAAAGAAGAAAGGCGTTCACGGACACTTCGGCAATGGGCAGATATAGCTGCATGGGGCCGCACAGAGTAAAGGATCGAACCTGACCAAGGAATGCGCGTCTTGGCCTGTGAAGTCAAACGCTTGTGGGAACTGGACTCATCTAACGTCGTGAAAGGATTATAGCGTGCGGCATGCCGACACACCCCCCTGAAAACCGGTCGGCGCCTTACCGTTCCTTGACATAAGGCTCGCCCCCGGCGCGGGGGGGCGTGGCCTTGCCGACAATGCCTGCAAGCACGATCACGGTCAGCACATAAGGCAGCGCGTCAAGGGCAGCCACCGGGATTGATACGCCCAATGCCTTGAACACGTCAGGCCGCAGTGCCAGTGCCTGAAAGAAACCGAACAGAAGCGTCGCCCAAAGCGCATACCAGGGCCGCCATTTGGCAAAGATCAACGCCGCCAGCGCGATGTAGCCTCGCCCTGCTGTCATCTCGCGTCCAAAGGCCGCGACCAGGCCGGTCGACATGTAAGCCCCCGCCAGCCCGCACAGAACGCCCGCAATCGCAACCGCCGAAAACCGCAGCGCCACCACCGACACGCCGGCCGTATCTACCGCGGCCGGGTTTTCACCTACTGCGCGAAGCCGCAGGCCATAGCGCGTGCGGTACAGCACCCACCACGTCACCGGAACCGCAAGAAGAGCGATATAGACCAGCAAAGTCTGCCCCGAGATCACCTCGGCGTAAAACGGCCCCAGCACCGGCACCCCGCGCAGCGCCTCGGCAAAGGGCAGTTCAATCGCGTTGAAGCGCGCGTCGCCCGAAAGCGCAGGCGTGCCACCACCCTGACGGAACAGCTTTTGCGCCACCAGAACGGTCACACCAGAGGCAAGGAAATTCAGCGCCACCCCCGATATCAACTGATTGCCCCGAAAGGTGATCGACGCCACCCCGTGTATCCCAGCAAAGACCAGCGACGCGCCGATCCCAGCCAGCAGCCCGAAATAAACCGACCCCGACAGCGCCGCGACGGACGCCGCAGCCATTGCCGCGACCAGCATCTTGCCCTCAAGCCCGATGTCGAAAATCCCCGCGCGTTCCGAATAAAGCCCGGCAAGGCAGGCAAACAGCAAAGGCGTCGCAAAGCGCAGCGTTGTATCCAGCAACTGCAGCAGCGTATCCAAACTCATACAGCGAGCCTCCGCCTGGCAAAAAGCGGCGCCAGCATCATGCGCACCATCTGATCCAATGCGCCGGTGAACAGGATCACCAGGCCTTGCACGACAATCCGCAACTCCAGCGGGATCGAGGTCCACAGGCCCAGTTCAGCCCCGCCCTGATATAGCGCCCCAAACAGCACTGCGGCCAGAATGACGCCGATCGGGTGGTTGCGCCCCATCAGCGCCACCGCAATGCCGATGAACCCCGCGCCTTCGGACGAATTCTGCACCAGCCGCCCGGATTCGCCCATCACGTTGTTGACTGACATCATGCCGGCCAGTGCGCCCGACATCATCATGGCGATCATCGTCACCCGCAACGGCGAGATACCGGCATATCTGGCGGCCTTTTCCGATTTGCCGAAGGCGCGGATCTCATACCCAAGTTTCGTGCGCCACAGCATCTCCCAGACCGCCCATGCCGCCAGAAGGGCCAGAAACAGCGTTACATTGCCGGGCACGGGCTTGGCGAAAATCAGGTTCAGCAGCGGAATTTCGTTCAGCGTCGGCAGGGCGGTGCCAGGGCCGAAGCGGGCTGTTGCGGGATCCATCTGCCCGGCCGGACGCAGCACATCGACCAGCATGTAGATGATGAAGGAGGCAGCGATATAGTTGAACATTATCGTCGTGATCACGATATGGCTGCCGAGCTTGGCCTGCAGATAGGCCGGAATTGCCGCCCAGGCCGCGCCAAACAGCGCCGCGCCCAATGTGGCTGCCAGAAGTGCCACCGTCCAGTGCGGCCAGGGCAGGGCCAGACAGATAAGCGCCACGCCAAGTCCGCCAAGCTGTGCCTGCCCCTCGCCGCCAATGTTGAACAGACCCGCATGAAACGCCACTGTCACCGCAAGCCCGGTGAAGATGAAGCTGGTCGCATAATAAAGCGTATAGCCCCATGCATAGGGCGACCCCAACGCGCCATTGACCATCGTCGTCAATGCCTCGGCCGGGCTTTCGCCGATGGCAAGCAGCACAAATGCCGCAATGATGCCCGCCATCAGAAGGCTGATCAGCGGCACCAGAACGATATCGGCCCAGCGGGGAAGCTGCATCATGCGGCGGCACCTTTTTTCGGGACAGGCCCGGTGTTGTCACCGATCCCTGCCATGAGCAGACCCAGATCGCGCTCGCCGGTCGTTCCGGGATCGCGCTCGCCCATGATCCGTCCGTCAAACATCACGGCAATACGGTCGGACAGCGACAGGATTTCATCCAACTCCACACTCACCAGCAGCACCGCCTTGCCCGCATCGCGCAGGGCCACGATCTGCTTGTGGATGAACTCGATGGCTCCGATATCCACCCCGCGCGTCGGCTGGCCGACCAGCAGCAGATCGGGATTACGCTCCATCTCGCGGGCGACGACAATCTTTTGCTGATTGCCGCCGGAAAAATTCTTGGCGGCCAAAGTGGGAATCGGCGGGCGAATATCAAACGTCGCCATCTTTTTTTCGGTGTCGGCGCGAATCGCGTCATTGTCCATGAAAAGCGCGGACTTCTGGTATTCGCCCGCGTCCTGATAGCCGAACGCCACGTTTTCCCAGGCAGAGAAATCCATGATCAGGCCCAGATGCTGGCGGTCTTCGGGCACATGGGCGATGCCGTTGGCGCGACGTGACCGGGCGTCCGACAGCTTGCCGGTCAGATCCAAATCCACCCCGTTCAGCCGCACCACGCCTGTGCCGTCGGCAATGCCGCCCAATACCTCCAGCAATTCCGACTGGCCATTGCCGGCAACGCCAGCGATCCCCAGAATCTCGCCCGCGCGGATGTGAAGGCTGATGCCTTTCAGACGCTCGATCCCGTCCTCATCGCGGACGCGCAGGTTTTCCACCTCAAGCACCATCTTGCCGGGGTTTGCGGGCTGCTTTTCGACATGCAGCAGAACCTTGCGGCCGACCATCAACTCGGCCAGAGCCTCGGGGCTGGTTTCAGCGGTTTTTACGGTGGCAACCATCGTGCCGCGCCGCATCACGCTGACATTATCGGTCGTCTCCATGATCTCACGCAGCTTGTGGGTGATCAGGATTATCGTCTTTCCCTGATCGCGCAGGCCGCGCAGGATGCGGAACAGATGGTCTGCCTCGGCGGGGGTCAGAACGCCGGTGGGTTCATCCAGAATCAGGATATCGGCCTGCCGATACAGTGCCTTCAGAATTTCCACCCGTTGCTGGTGGCCCACCGAAAGGTCTTCGATCAGCGCGTCGGGGTCGACGTCCAGTTCGTATTCGCGGGCCAGATCGCCCAGCACTTTGCGCGCCTTGGCGAGCGACGTGTTCAGCATCGCGCCGTCTTCCGCCCCCAGAATGACATTTTCCAGAACGGTGAAATTCTGCACCAGCTTGAAATGCTGGAATACCATGCCGATACCTGCACGGATCGCGGCCTGACTGTCGGGAATTTGCGTGGGCGTGCCGGATATCAGAATTTCGCCGGAATCCGCTTTGTAAAAGCCATACAGGATCGACATCAGCGTTGATTTCCCGGCACCATTCTCGCCGATGATGCCGTGGATCGTGCCGCGCGGCACGGCGATGTGGATATCCTTGTTCGCCTGAACTGAACCAAAAGCCTTGGAGATTCCTTTTAGTTCAATGGCATAGGGGGCGGCAGTTGCCTGCCGCCCCGCTGCGGCCTGTGGGGCCACTTCAACCATTCAGAACGTCGCCGCCGGGCAGGTGTCGTCGGACATGTAATCATGCACGACCAGCTCGCCCGATTTGATCTTTTCGGCGGCGGCATCCACGGTCGCTTGCATGTCAGCCGTCACCAGCGAGGCGTTGTTTTCATCCATCGCATAGCCCACCCCATCGGACTTGAGGTCCAGCTTGGTCACGCCGGGCTTTAGGTTCGCGCCTTCCTTGAATGCGTTGTAAACGGCCACATCGACGCGCTTGAGCATTGAGGTCAGAACCTTTCCCGGGTGCAGGTAGTTCTGGTTGCTGTCCACGCCGATCGACAGGATGCCCTCATCCGCCGCCGCCTGCAGAACGCCTGCGCCGGTGCCACCGGCGGCGGCAAAGATCACGTCCGCGCCCTGCGATTTCTGAGCTTTCGCAAGCTCGCCGCCCTTGACGGGGTCATTCCATGCGGCGGGCGTCGTGCCGGTCATGTTCAGAACGATGGTTGCGTCGGGTTTCACGGCCTTGACGCCTTGCGCATAGCCGCAGCCAAAGCGGCGGATCAGCGGAATGTCCATGCCGCCGATAAAGCCGACCGTATCGGTTTTGGAGGCAAGACCCGCCATCATGCCGACCAGATAGCTGCCTTCCTGTTCGGCAAAGGCAACCTGGGAGACGTTCGGTATGTCCAGCCAGTCCACGTCGATGATCGCGAACTTGGTGTCGGGAAAGTCGGGGGCGACCTGTGCCAGCACGTCGCCAAAGGCAAAGCCGGTCATCACGATCGGGTTCGATCCGGCTTCGGCCAGACGGCGCAACGCCTGTTCGCGCTGGGCTTCCGAGGTCATCTCAAGTTCTTTGTACGTGCCGCCGGTTTCCTTGGCCCATTTCTCGGCTCCGTTGAAGGCGGCCTCGTTGAAGGACTTGTCGAACTTGCCGCCCAGATCGAAGATGATCGCAGGATCAGCCAGCGCCGCGCCAGCGCCCAGCGCAACGGCAGCGGATGCGCCGAGCAGGTGTTTCATCATGGTCATGTCAGTCTCCCGGTAGAGTTTTTTTGCGCCACCCCGTTCGGCCCCCGGATTCGGGGTCGCCGCAGGGCACGTCGTTTGCGATTTAGGGCGGATGGGGCGCAGGGGGTCAATAGCTATTTGGACACGACGCAGGGGAATCGGGCAGCGCACCCCGAAAGTTGATGCCGAACCCTATTCCGCCAGCGTCCGCCGCAGGATCAGCGCATCAATTGAGCGGCCGTCGGGCGTTGTGAAATACCGCCGTCTGCGCCCCGCTTCGGCAAAGCCGGTCTGCTCATAAAGCGCGCGGGCGGGGGCGTTGTCTTCGGCCACCTCCAGAAATGCCGATGCCGCCCCAAGCGTGGCGGCTTTGGCAACAAAGCCTGCAACCAGACGGCGGGCGATGCCCTGGCGTCTTTGGACGGGATCGGTGGCAAGTGTTAGAAGCTCTGCCTCGTCCGCGATAACGCGGGCCAGCAGGAAACCACCCGGTTCATGCAGAAGAAAGGTAAAGTGCTGCGCCAGCAGGCCGGCAAATTCCGCTGCCGTCCACGGGCGCGGCGTCGTGAACACCCGTGCGTGCAACCGGGCCAGCGCATCGGGCGTCACGGC
>JBGSRQ010000239.1:0-21636 GCA_041737515.1 Rhodobacterales bacterium
CCAAGGCCCGAGCGGCGTATGTTCAGCATGTCGTCGGCTTTGTTGATGAAACGGCCCTGACAACGCTTAAAATTCTGGTGAACTCCGGAAACGGCACAGCCGGGCCAAGCTTCGATGCCATTGCGGATGCGCTTTGCGAACGCGGCGCACCGTTTGACTTTGTGCGGATGCATCATGCACCGGACGGCACGTTCCCGAACGGGATTCCGAACCCCCTGTTGCCTGAAAATCAGCCCGTCACCGCCGCAGCCGTTGTTGCTTCGGGCGCCGATTTCGGGGTGGCGTGGGATGGCGATTTCGACCGCTGCTTTCTGTTTGATCACCTGGGCCGGTTTGTTCCCGGCGAATATGTCGTAGGTCTGCTGGCCGAGGCGTTTCTGGCCAAGTCACCGGGCGCGTCGATCGCACATGACCCGCGCGTGTTGTGGAACACCGCCGACGTTATCGAGGCGGGCGGCGGGATATCTGTTCTGACACCCACCGGCCACGTCTATTTCAAGCGGTCCTTGCGCGAAACGGGTGCTGTTTACGGTGGCGAGATGTCGGCGCATCATTATTTCCGTGATTTCATGTGCTGCGACAGCGGGATGATCCCGTGGCTTCTGGTCGCCGAGCTTTTGGGGCGGCGCGGTGCCACGCTTGCCGATCTTCTGGCGGATCGGATCGCGCGATTCCCATCCTCGGGCGAGATCAACTTTCGTCTGGCTGATCCCGAGGCGGCGGTCATGGCCGTTTTGCGCGAACTGCAGCCCGAGGCGCTGGCAGAAGACCGGAATGATGGCATCAGTCTGGCATTTGCCGACTGGCGCTTGAACCTGCGCCGTTCCAACACCGAGCCGCTGTTGCGCCTGAATGTCGAGGCCCGGGGGAATGTGGCGCTGGTTGACGCCGCCGTGTCGCGCGTGCGTAAGCTCATCGCAGCCAGCCAGCCCGATCATAGCGGAATTTCGCTGATCTGATCCAGAGTGAAGGAAGCCCGCGCTAAAGCTCCGGAAGCGGCATCAGCAAGGCGTTCCGCGTCCAAAGAATCGCGGTTTCAACCGGGCGGTCAGGATAAATCTGTCGCAATGCCACTGCGTAGGCCCGCATCTGGCGGATCAGACCTTCGGGCACATCGCCCGCAGTTTGCGGGACCACTGCATTTGACTTGAAGTCGATTGCCGTGATCTTTTCGGGCGTGACGATCAACCGGTCAATCGTTCCAAACAGCCTCTGACCGTCAATTTCCGCCGTAATAGGCACTTCGGCAAGCGCATCACTTGCGAAAATCAGGGCGAGAGAAGAGTCTGTCAGAACCCGCCGAGCCTCTGCCAACAGATCGGGAAGGTCGGTGCGTGCCGGAAGCAGAAGGGTGGCGAGGTCAGCCCAGCTTGCCGGGTCAGTGTCCGGAAGGTGTTCAAGCAGACTGTGCAGAGCGGTTCCCCGCTGTTTTGCGGCCTCTGAATCACCGCTCAAATCTCCTGGCAGCACCTTCGCCCCCCCAAGCGCCGAGGGGGATAGCAACTTGTCGGGACGTGGCGCGGGTGCTGCGGCCGATTGGGCCCAATCTGGCAAAGTGGCATGGTGCGGCATGTATTGAATGGGCTTTCCAATCGCATCCGGCCAGTCACCCTCGCTGTAAGTTATGCCACCGTCGCCCGCAGAACTGGCCCCCATTGCGGTCATGCCGGCTTCGATCAGATCGTACCAGGCGGGTTTAGTGTCATCCGGGGCCTTTCCCTCCAGTCGTTTCTTGCGAAATGTCAGCTTGCCTGCGGCCGCGACGATCAGCCAGCATTGCGCCCGGGTCATGGCGACGTACAAAAGGCGCAGGCTTTCCTCTTCGGCCTTGCGTTTGCGCAGATCCTTGGCCGCTTTCAGGCCAGGCGGCGTTTCGGCTGCCGCCGTCCGCCAAACGGCGTGACCGCTGCCCAGCGTGATCACGGTGCCGTCGTCTTTTGGGGGACGATCATCTGTGTCGGGCAGAATGACGATCGGAGCCTCAAGCCCTTTTGCACCGTGCACCGTCATCACCCGGATGCGCTGTCCGGCGCTGTCCATCTGGCGTTTTACGTCAATATCATCGGTTTGAAGCCAACCCAGAAAGCCGGTCAGGCTTGGCACATCGTTGCGTTCATAGGCCAGCGCCTGCGACAGCAATTCGTCGATCCCATCTTCTGCCTCGGCCCCCAGCCGTTGCAAAAGGCGGGCACGACCGTCATGGCGGGTCAGCGCGCGTTCGATCAGATCGAAGGGGCGCAGAAAATCGGCCTGATCGCGAAGGTCCTCCAGAATGGCGAGAGTTTCGGGAAAAACGTCCCGAACATCGCGCAAAGCGGCCCAAAGATAACCTTTGCGCGGCTGCGCAAGGCGATAAAGCTGATCCTCGGTCCAGCCCAGCAGCGGCGAGCGCAATACCTCGGCCAAGGCCAGATCATCCTCAGGGGTGGCCAGAAACGACAGCAGCGATGCCAGATCGCGGACTGCCATTTCCGCGCCCAGTTTCAGGCGGTCGCGCCCGGCAATGGGCAGACCAAGCGCCTTGCACGCCCCGATCACCTCGGCGAACAATTGGCTGCGGCGGCGCACCAGGATAAGGAAATCGCCCGCGTGAACGGGCCGGGGGCCGTCTTTTCCGGGGATTTGCACGCCCGTATCGATTAGCGTCTTGATGTGACTTGCGATCTTGCGGCCAAGTTGCGTTGCATGATGTTCGTCCGAAATCATGTCGACCGGATCTTCCCAATTCGTATCCATGGACGTCTGCGCAGGGTCTATGGGTTCCCAAAGGTCGATACGGCCGGGCATCCGATCCTTGAAGGCGATGTGTTTCACGTCACCGTCCAGGCCCCTGCGGGCGCGTTCGTCAAAGGTAAGGTCCACAAGCCGCAAAATCGCAGGTGACGACCGGAAGGAATATTCCAGAACCAGTTGGATCAACGTCTTTCCCACGTCAGCCAGTTTTGCCGTAAAATGTCTCTGCATATGCCCGAATGCCGAAACATCAGCGCCTTGAAATGAATAGATGGATTGCTTCTTGTCGCCCACGACAAAGATCGTTCGCGGGGTGTCACGGGCGCCTTGCCCTGCCGTAAACTCCTGTGCCAGCAATTCGATGACGCGCCATTGGTCGGGCGAGGTGTCTTGCGCTTCGTCGACCAGAATGTGGTCAATCCCTCCGTCCAGCCGAAACAGCACCCATTGTGCGACCGAAGGATCGGTCAGCAACGCCTTTGCCTTGCCGATCAGATCGTCAAAATCAAGCGCCCCGCGCGCCAGTTTCCGGGCGCTGTATTCGGGAAGAAAGACTGCCGCAAAAGCATGCAACACTGCTGCCCGTTCCGCGGCAAGCAGCGCCACGCGCCGCCCACGGGCCTGTTCGACCCGGCCCATCAGATCGTCAAGCTGGTCTTTCAAGACACCCATGGCGCGTGCCGTGGGTTTTGTCGGAAAGCTGTCGAACTTTGGGGAAAATGGCTGCTTTGCCTTTTCACCCGTCAAGAACACGTCCTCTAGCCCCATCAACAGCGCGAGGTTGGCGGATGCGACCGGAAGCAACCGAAGTTTTGCAGCATCTTTGACATCGTTAGTGGAACCAACTTCCAATGCGCCAACAAGCGCTGTCAGAATCCGGGCCTCGTCTCCCAGAAAAACGCTCGTCAGAATCGTCTCGATCGACTCCGACTTCGGAACATCAAACAGCGACAGGCACTCTTCGCGCCCCAGTGCTGGAACAAAGGCATCGCGGGTTCGGGTCAGTTCTGCCGCAAGTTTTGCGAAATCCTGCTCGGTGAACATCATCGCAAGATTTCGAACCGCCGCCGGGGCAAGATGGTTCGCCATATCTTCGATAATCGCATCGCGCATCAGGCTTCCGGCGCGGTCATCAAGCTCTGTGAACTGGGGCGAGATGCCAGCTTCCAGCGGAAACCGCCGCAATAGTGATGCACAAAAGGAATGGATCGTCTGAATCCGCAGTCCGCCCGGCGTTTCAATGGCGCGGGCAAACAGCCTGCGGGCATTGGACAGCGTATCCGGGGCAAGTGCCCGGTCCGCCCCAAGATCGCGCAGTTCGACCTGAAGGCGCGCATCTTCCAGCATGGCCCAGCCGCCCAACCGTTCGAACAACCGGTTCTGCATCTCGGATGCGGCTGCCTTGGTATAGGTCAGGCACAGGATGCGGGCGGGGTCCACGCCATCGAGCAAAAGCCGTGCAACCCGGTCGATCAGCACGCGCGTCTTGCCCGAGCCTGCGTTGGCCGACAACCAGGTGGAGGCTTTGGGATCGGCGGCCTCGATCTGGCGAGCAGTGGCGTCGTTGGGGATCATCCGACATCCTCCGGGGTGGGTGCAACACTCATGTCCCATTCGCCAAAGCGCGACAGATGGTCGTAGTCGCCCGCAAAATTCGTTACAAACACGGCCCGGCGCGCCGTATATCCGTTGGCATGGGTGTTGTAGTGGGCGATCAGCTTGTGCAGCCTCTCCCAGATATCGGAGGAGCGGTCCGGGGTCATGTCTGTTGACTCGACCGCCGGCGTCGTGCCCAGCCCGATATAGCTGATCCGCGCGACAGTGCGGGGGCCCAGTGCTTCAAATGCTCCGCGCTCGGCCATTGCCGCCTGTAGCAACAACTGGTTGTCATACTGTTTCTGCTGGCTTTCGGTGGGCGGCTTTCCGGTCTTGTAGTCGATGATATGCACCCGGCCATCGGGCAGCAGGTCGATCCGGTCCGGTCGGGCAGTCAGACGAAAGATTGCGTGTGTCAGATCAATTCCCGCTATTGTTTCAATCACAACCGGCGTGCCGGGCAGTACCTGTTCCTGCGCCAGAAAGAAATCCGCCGCCCTATCCAGCCGGGCCAGCCAAAGTGCTCGGGCCGATGGCCAGGGGACTTCTGCCGCAAGGCACTGCGCCGAAATATCCAGCAGGCGTTTGCGGGCGAGGTCGGCGGTTTCACCCTCGGGACGGGTCAGAACGAACTGTTCCAGGATCAGATGCAATACTGACCCGCGCAGCATCGCATCGGGTGTCGGTTGCAGCGGGCTCAGCTTTTTTAGGCGCAGGACATAGCGGGCGTAAATCTCGTAGGGGTCGCGGATCAGCGTGCCGATCCTGGTGACGGCCAGTTCTTTGGGGCGCGCTTCAACCGGTGGGCGCGGCGCGGGGCGTGATGCGGCGATCGGCGCCCCTCTGGGCTGTTCCAGTGCGGTGGCCAGCGCGATCCAATGCGCGCCCCGGTCGCGCATTCCGGCAAGTGCGGCGCGCCCGCCCTGATCCGGCAGCCCTTCCAAGAGGTTCGTCAGTCGGTTCAGCCAGCGCGAGGCAACCGTTTCAGCGTCTGCATTTCGGCGGGCACGGGTCAGCACAACCTCGGTCGCACCAACTGCCTGTTGATAGTCATGCGCCGAAAGGCCGATGCGGCGTTCTGGCAGCAACAGACCCGCTTTCAGCCGCATCTGACGGTTCAGCCACGGGTCGGGCGGCGGCAAGCCAGGCCAGATGCCATCATTCAATCCGCCAAGAATAACCAGATCAGCGCCCTGCACCCGTGCCTCCAGCGTGCCCCAGATCAGGATTCGCGGGTGGCTTTGCACGTCTTCGCGGACCTCGCCCTGTGCCAGAACGCTGTCAAGAAGATTGCGATAATCGCCCGGCGAAAAGGTGCCGCCACATTGTGCTTCCCGAAGCAGGGATTGCATGGCCGACAGGGCAGCCTCGCCCGCTGCAGTGCGCCACAATTCCCCGGTTGAAATTCCTTGCGGGCCCGTCGCAAGAGCCTCGGTTACCTTCAGATGGCGCTCGACATGGGTAGAAAGCGTCTCTGTTCCGGCGTCCGTCAGTGGTGAAATGGTTTGCGAAAGCCACTCTGCCCAGCCAAAGGCAGCAGGGTCATCCCGCAAGATGGCCCAGTTCTGCAACATCATACCTGTTGGAAACGGCGGGCCGTGACGCCGCAGATGCAGTTCCAGATCGCGGGTCAGGCGCAGGTGTGTGCCCCGGTCAGCCCCGGTCGCTGTGAGGGGATGTTTAAGCAAAGTCAAAAGCAACTCCGAGGTAAGCGGTTGCTCCTGCGCGCCGGCCACATGTCGCAAAAGGCGGCCGGGAGCCGAAAGGGCCAGCGGGCGGCCAGCGGAATCGTCGGGAATGATACCCCAGCGATCCAGCGCTGCTGTCACCTGCCGGGTCAATCCGCGATCGGGCGTGATCAGCGCCGCTGTGCGCCCTGAATCCGCGACGCTGCGCAACATCAGCGCAATTGCCAGCGCCTCGGACCGGGAATCGGGGGCCTCTATCAGGGTCATGTCGGATGTAGCGGCAGCCAGATCAGCCAGCTTTCGGCCCTCGGTCAGCCACTGGTCGGTGACGGGAGCGGGGCGCAGAGACAGCGAAATCAGCCGGTTTCGAGCCACATTTTCCGCGCAATCCGTCCATTTCTGCACTTGGTCCGGGGCCATGCCCAGTGCATTTACAAAACGGTGAAAGCGGTATTGCGGGTGGTCTTCGGCGGTCAGCGCGTCATCAAGGTTTGCCCAGACGGCTGGGGCCATCTGAAAATCGAAGCCCGGTAGAACCACGGCACCTTGTGGCAATTGCGCCACTCCCTGCATCAAAAGCGCCGTTGTTCCGCGCGATCCGGTCGAACCGGCCACGATCACGGGGTCTTGCGGGGGGGTCTTCGCCCATGCGGCGATCAGTGCCTCAACCACCAGGCGCTGCCGGGCTTCGGCATCCGGCGCGCTGCCGTCAAAAACCCGCGCGACGATGCCCAGGAACCGCTGCGAGCGTTCCCAATGGCCAGAGTGATCGCCGACATCCAGCAATGAGACGGCTTGGGGCGACACACCTTCGCCCTGCATCTCGTCCATCAAAGCAGCAAGGCTTTCGGCCAGATCGAAAAGGGCCGAACGCGGCGCAAGCCCCGGTTCCCGATCCAGCAAGGCGGCGATCAGTTGCGCCAGATCCAGCCGACGGCGCAGGGGTGACACGGCGGGCGGTATTGCTGCCAGAGTGTCCTGCCCAAGCTCGGTGATCAGCCGGATGCGCGGCAGAAAGCCCGCGCCTGTCAGGGTGAAAAGTTCGGTGATCCGGCGGCGCATGCGTTGGGTGTTCACCAGCACCGTCACCCGAGCCATCGCCTCGGGCGGGTGATCTTGCAGGCGGTCGCGCAGACCGGCAATCAGGGCAGCAGGAAAGTCTGCGCCCGGCGGCAGGGCGAAAAGGCGCGGCCCGGCATTATTGAACATGGGCGGCCTGCAGCATTGCTTCGGCCTCGGCTATGCCGCCGGGATGGCCGACATCGCACCACCCCCCTTGATGCACCAGGCCGTAAGCGCGACCCTTTGCAAGGGCGGCCTCCCACAGGGGATAAATCGGAAAGGCGGCTTCGTCTATCTGGTCAAGACCGTCGGTCACGATGATCTGCGCTCCAAGATAAACGTGGCCCGGCGCACCCCTTGCCCAGGAAATCCGTCCACCGGATTCAAGCAGGAAATCGCTTTTGCCGCCGTGACCCGTGGCGTTTTGCACCGGTAAAAGCAGAAGCAGCACATCCATGTCGGCGGGCCGCCATGCCGCATGAAGCTGGGTCAGCGGATTTGCCCCGGTCCATACGGCATCGGTGTTCAGGGTAAAGACCGGACCTTTGCCCAGCAGGGGAAGAGCCTTTTTCAGCCCGCCGCCCGTATCAAGTATGCAAGGCGTTTCGTGCGACAGCGCAATGTCGGGGCGATGTGCCAGATGGGCCGCAATCTGATCGGCAAGGTAATGCGTGTTCGCCACCTTTCGCGTCACCCCTGCCGCATCGGCAAGTGACAAGGCATGGTCGATCAGCGACCGCCCCGCAACCTTGACCAACGGCTTTGGCTGATGCGCCGTCAAAGCGCCCATCCGGGTGCCAAATCCGGCGGCAAACAGCATCAGGGCGTCGGGTGTTGGCCGCATTGCGCAATGATCCTTTCCATCCGTGCGGGGGTGGGCTCTGGGATCAGTCTTTCGCAAATATCGGCCAGCGATGCCAGCGCAGGATGTGCCAGATTGCGCTGAAGCTGCGCCCAGACGCGCGGCATCATCGCCACATAGCGCGGCTTTGCGGCAACTAGGCACAATCGGGCGAAGATCCCCAGTATGCGCAAGGCGCGCTGGGCCCCCAATGTGGCATAGCTTGCGCAAAATCGGGCGCTGTCGGCGCCGGTCGCCCGGGCAAAGCGTTCAATCATGGCGATCTCCAGCGCCAGGGGCACATCGCGCCGCGCGTCCTGCAACAGTGATACCAGATCATACCCGGTCTGGCCCATCTGGCCGAGCTGGAAATCCAGCAGACCAACCCGGCGGATGCCGTTGCGGCCGGGCAACCACAACAGGTTCTCGGCATGATAGTCACGCAGGATCATGCAGCGCGGGCCATCGGCGTGCGCAAGCAGCGCGTCCGCCAATGTCGGGATGAAAGCACCGGTATCGGCCCGCGATCCGCTGATCGCAAAGCTGTACCAATCGGGCGCAATGGCGGCCGCCGCGGCCCATTCTTGCGCTGAAAGATCGGGCAGCCCGGGCAATGCAGGGTGAGATTGCAGATGCACCAGAACGTCGGTGGCCGCAGTGTAAAGCGGGGTCTCCAGCGCGGGCTGCGTCGGGATCAGCCGGGCAAAGATATCATCGCCAAGGTCTTCCAGCAGCAGGAAACCTGCGGCAAGATCGCTGGCCAGAACCCGCGGCGGTGAAAGCCCGATCGACTCAAGATGCGATGCGATGGTCACGAACAAGGCCGGATCATCGCCTTTCCCAGGCGGCGCATCCATCAGGATTGCTGTCAATTCGCCTTGTCCAACACGATCGTAGCTGCGGTCCGAGGCGTCACCGGCCAGAAACTGCACTGTGGCACCGGCCCATCCGGCATCCGCCAGAAATGCGGTTTTCTGCGCATCGCGCGCTGTCATGCAAGAGTCCGATCCTGAGCGAGCCTTGCCAAAAGGTCGGGGATCCTCGGTGCGGACACTTCGGCCAGACGCCCATCGCCTGCAACTGTCAGGGTCAGATCAATCGCCCGGGACGGGATCAGACTGCCAAGACGGTCCGGCCATTCCACCAGACAGATCGCCGTGTCAAAGGCGGCGGTCAGGCCCAGTTCGTCGACCTCGTGCGGGTGGGTCAGGCGGTAGAGATCGGCGTGCCAAAGCTCGGCGCCGCGTGTGGCATAGGTTTGTACAAGCGTGAAGGTGGGCGACGGCACGTCTTCCAGATGCCCCAGCCAGGTCTGTATCAGGGCGCGCGCCAGATGGGTTTTGCCCGCGCCGATCTGACCGCGCAAAAGCACGGTATCGCCGGGTGCCAGTTGGTCTGCCAGCCACGCGCCAAGCCGTGCGGTATCGTCGGGGCCGGGAAGCGGGATGCGAAGGGTCGGCGCAGTTTGCATCGTGCGAGTGTGACGGCCGGGGTTGCGCTGTGCAAGCCTGTCAGGCGGTCTTGAGCAAAAGATCCGTGGCGATCCGCGGGGTTTGATTGGCCCTGACCGTATCATCGCGGAAACAGGCAAGAGTCGCACCACCCTGCAACGGTTTGAAGGTGCAAGTGATCAGCCTGCCGTCGTTCAGGCGCACGTCGCCGTCAAAGACCAGCCTTTCGCCAAGTGTGGACACGAAGGTTTCCGCCTCAACCCAGAACGGGGTTGGCGCCGATTGTGCTCGCCACCGCTCGCACAGGGACGCAAAGCCGATTTCCGCCCCAAGAACCGCGCCGGGATCATGGCCCCACAGCGTCACATAGGCTGCGTTCGACATTACCAGATGGCCGGCCTGCGAAAAGACGGCGACTGCATCATTGATGGAATCTATCACCGCCTGACCCAGTTCCAGGTTGGCGCGGTAGCGGCGGGTACGCGAGGTTTCCGACGTGATATCTTCGAACATTAGGGCAAGTGCGCCGTTCGGGTGCGGGCGGCCGATCACCTTGTAGGTCTGGCCGGACGGCAGGCTCCATGTTTCTTCGAAAAGCCCAGAGGCGGCGGCTTTCTCCAGATCGGTCATCTGTTTGCGCCAGCCGCGATAGTCTTTCGGTTCGGGGATCATGCTGCAATCGCGCATCGCGTCCAGAAATGCGAAAAGCGTGGGGCGCATCGACAGGAAATCGGGCTGCAATCCCGAAAGGTCCAGAAGGGCCGGGTTGAACAAGGCAAGCTGACGGTTCTTGTCAACGATCGCCAGACCAATCGGCAGATGCGCAAACGTCTTGGTCAGGGTCTGCATGAATTCGCGCAGGCTTGCTTCGGCAGTCACCGCGGAATCGGCGGGAAGTGCGTACATCAGCCGGGTTTCGCCCTCGGCAAAGCCGATCAGTTCAAACCATTGCGGCTTGTGACCGGCGGTTTCCGACAGGCTTTGACGTTGGCCCGAAGCGCCTTGGGCAGATGCTGTGCGGTCGAACAAGCGTGGCAACGGCCATGAAAGGCCTGTGCCGGCTTCCAATCGGGCGGCGGCGTGCATCAGATAGGTTGCGTTGGCCCATGTGATGTCACCCTCCGGCGTTTCGCGCCAGATCATCACCGGGGCCTGGCTGATGGTGGAGCGCAGCATCGCAAGCTCTTCCTTCACGATCCGGGCAGTCACAGGGTCATCGGTCAAGCCTGCCTGATCCTGATCGGGGTCAAGAAGGGTCAACCGCGTCAATCCGCCGCGCCATTCGCCGCGCAAGATCAGGCCGTTTCCGCCTGTTTCCGAAGTCAGAAGGAAATGACCGTCAGAAACGAGGTCGGCGATTCTTTCAGAAAAGTCAGGAAAGCGCGGGCCGATGTAGCCGCAAAGCCGCGCCCAATCAGTGCCCGCCGCCTTGCCCAAGGCCAGTATCCGCCGCGCCGAAGGTGTGGCGTCGACAAGATCTTCCCCATCGAACAAGAAGCTGGCTTCTGCCCGATCTTCCTTGAAAATCGGCGCTTCGTGCAGCGCGCGATCCTGTTTTACGATAGTCAGGACATATAGAATTCCAAGTGCGGCCAGCAGTATCGTGAAGATGACGCTCAGATTGAAAATCCAGTCAACGACCATTACATCACTCCGCCAGCCATTCAAATATCAACCTATGGAAGAGATCATTAACAGATCGTTAAGGACGCGAGACAATCTGGGCGAGTGACATTTTTTGTCACACATGTCAGGAAACCGGATTTATTGAACAATCAGCGGGTTTTCTCCAAGCCGGCCGTCCGGGGTGGCGATGATCCGTGCAGCGGGCCAGACAACCTCGACGATTGCGCCGCAACGCTCGGGACGTTCTGATCTGGGCAAAAGCGGGTTGGAGCCGTTGGCAAAGGTCAACTCGGCCCCTGATCGTTCCAGCAGCGTTTTCGCGATGAAAAGTCCAAGCCCCATTCCCTCATAAGCCGGGCGCAGGCTCATTTCATCATCTTCCCGGCGGCTGCGCACGAACGGGTCGCCGATCCGCCCAAGGATCTGCGTTGGATACCCGTCACCATTGTCGGCAATGCGCAGCGTTATGGTTTCATCCGACCATTCCGCCGAAATCCACACCTGTGACTGTGCGAAATCGACGGCATTCTGCACCAGATTGCGGATGCCATGCACTATTTCGGCCGAACGAAAGATCAACGGCTGCGGCAGGTCCGCCCTGGCCGCAGGACGCATGGAAAACATGATCGATTTTCCCCGCTGCATGTGCGGTTCGGCGGCTTCTTGCAGAATGGTTTCCAGAGGCGCGCGCTGCATATAGCGGTCGTCCTTTCCGGCGCGACCCATGGATTGCAGGATATCGCGGCACCGGTTGGCCTGATCGCGGATCAGGCGGGCATCATCCTGAAGCGCCACGTTTCCCGACAGTTCCTCGATCAGCTCGGTGCTGACAAGTTTTATTGTGGCCAGCGGCGTACCTAACTCGTGCGCAGCTGCCGCAACCACACCGCCCAGATCGGTCAGTTTCTGCTCGCGCGCCAAAGCCATCTGCGTGGCCAGAAGCGCATCCGACATCGACCGGATTTCGGTGGCGACACGCCGTGAATAAAGGCCCAGAAACAGAATACCGATCACGATCGACAGCCAGAAGCCAAAGCCGAACAGACGCGGCACGGCAAAGACTGTTCCATCGGCAAACCGTAGCGGCAGCGAGATTGCGGCATTCACCGTGATCATTGCGATGGCGATGATGGCCAGTGCTACTGTTGTGCGCAGATCAAGGGCCGCTGCCGAAATGGTGACGGGCGCAAGGATCAACAGCGCAAACGGATTGGTCAGCCCGCCGGTCAGAAACACCAGAGCAGAAAGCTGGGTCACATCGAACAGCAGCATGCCAAAGGCCTGAAGCTCTTTCAGGCGGGCATTTTCAGGAAACAGGAACATCGACAAAAGGTTGGCCACCACCGACGCACCGACAGCCATCAGGCACAGACCCATCGGCAATTGCATCTGATACCAGCCCCAGGCGACTGCGATTGCGCCGGCCTGACCGGCAACCGCCATCCAGCGCAGCACGATCAGCGTGCGGATGCGGACCCAGTCGCTGCGGGTCTCGCGGTTCAGAAGGCCGGTTGTGGCTGGAAACATCTGGGGCCCTGTGGCATGAAATGGATGCGAATGCTTGGGCCAGCATATGCCGCTTTGCGGCAAAGGGTCTATGCGGAGTGATGGGGTGGAGAACCAGGCGATGAGAGTTCTGATTGCGTCAGTGGCGGTTGTGGCGGCGGCGGGCATGGTTGGTGGGACGTGGCTTTACACCCAGCGCGCGACCGATGCGTTCGCGCAGTGCCGCGGCGGGCAGGTTGCGGGCCACATCGGCGGGCCATTCACGCTTGTAGATCAGACCGGCGCGACGGTGACTGACAAGGATGTGCTGACCGGACCCGCGCTGGTCTATTTCGGATATACGTTCTGCCCCGATGTCTGCCCACTCGACAATGCCCGCAACGCCGAAGTGGCCGATATTCTGGAAGAGCGCGGTGTCGAGGTGACGCCTGTTTTCATCTCGATCGACCCCGAACGCGATACTCCCGAAGTGATGGCTGATTACGCGGCCAATTTTCACCCCCGAATGATCGCGCTGACCGGCACCGATGCGCAGGTCAAGGCGGCGTCGATGGCCTACCGGACCTTTTATCAGAAGCAACCCTCGGACGATGGCTATTACCTGATGGATCATACGACCTTCACCTATCTGATGATGCCCCAATCAGGTTTTGCCGATTTTTTTCCCCGTGAAATGACGGCCGATCAGGTGGCTGACAAGGTTTCGTGCTTTGTCGATGCCAGTTGAATCGCAGCCGAATTGACGCTTGCCTTGTACCGCTCTAGTTACATGCCAGACGGTGGAGGGGGAAACGCAAATGGTTGATGAAATTGCTGCGGAACTTGGCGATGACCGGTCATTGCTTCTGGTTGATGATGATGAGCCTTTCGTGAAACGGTTGGCCAAGGCCATGGAAAAGCGCGGGTTCGAGGTTGAAACAGCGCAAAGCGTCGCCCTGGGAAATGCCGCAGCCGCGGCGCATCCGCCCGCTTATGCAGTTGTTGATCTGCGATTGGAAGATGGCAATGGCCTTGATGTCGTTGAAACGCTGCGCAGTTGCAGGCCTGATTGCCGCATTGTCGTTCTGACCGGATATGGCGCAATTGCCACGGCGGTTGCGGCAGTCAAGATCGGCGCGATTGACTATCTGTCAAAACCCGCCGACGCCAATGAAGTAACGGCAGCGCTTTTGGCCAAAGGGGAAACGCTGCCTCCTCCGCCTGATCATCCCATGTCGGCCGACCGTGTGCGGTGGGAACATATTCAGCGCGTCTATGAGATGTGCGAGCGGAATGTATCAGAAACGGCGCGCCGCCTGAACATGCACCGCCGGACGTTGCAGCGCATTCTTGCCAAACGCAGCCCGCGATAAATTCATTGGAACAGGCGGAATTCCGTAAAAGCCAATTAATTCTCGGTTGGCGTCCTTGATTAATTGAACGGGACATTCTAGGAGTTCGTCCGATGAACAGGAGCTGAAACCCATGAATGTTGACTCGCTTTCCCTTAAAGAACTGAAAGACCTGCAGACCAAAGTTGCCAAAGCCATTTCCTCTTTTGAAGACCGCAAGAAAAAAGAGGCATTGGTAGCGCTTGAAGAAAAAGCCCGCGACATGGGCTTCTCCCTTGCTGAGCTGACTGGGGCCTCGGCACCGCGCAAGCGTGCGGCTGCAGTTGCGAAATATGCAAATCCTGAAAATAGATCAGATACTTGGTCTGGACGTGGGCGCAAGCCGCGCTGGTTTGCCGCAGCGCTGGCTTCGGGGAAATCCGCAGACAGCATGGCGATCTAGGATCGGTCGCATGCCGTTAAAAGGTCGTGGTGTCGGGCAGTAAAATCTGCTCGCACTTCGACCGGCGCGCGCAGTCTGATTGACAGACCTTTCAGGATCGTCGGGTCCGGCACACCAAAAAGCTTGTCGGCCTCAGTGGTGCGAAACCCGGCGATCTGAACGGCTTCCAACCAAGCCGAGACCTTATCGGCAGCCTTTATCGCCTTTTTAACCGAAACCGGAAGAACTGCCGGCAGGCCAAAGCGAATGTGAACCGCCGCAGTCAGGCGCTGGTCCATTTCGCCGTAACCCGGACCAACGGCCGATTTTACCGGGCTGATCATGTCACCAATCACATATTCCGGCGCATCGTGCAGCAGGGCCGCAAGCCGCCATCTGGCCGGGGCATCGCGCTGCATGCGCGCAAACAATACCTCAACCAGCAACGAATGTTCAGCGACCGAATAGGGAAAATCGCCAAGCGTCTGCCCGTTCCAGCGCGCAACGAACGCCAGACCATGCGCGATATCCTCGATCTCGATATCCACGGGCGTGGGGTCCAGCAGATCCAGCCTGCGGCCCGAGAGCATCCGCTGCCAGGCGCGGGGTTGTTTTGTCATCGGCGGTCGGCCCCCAATCGTTACCAACCTTGAAATAGCGTGGAAACAAAAGCCGCGCAATCGAACCGCCGCCCGTTTGCTCATCGCGCCGCATTGTTCCAACGACCGACTGATGCTAAGCGTCGCGGCAACATTCAACAAAAGCAGGCGCGACATGAACGATTACATCGTCAAGGATATCAAGCTGGCCGAATTCGGCCGCAAGGAACTGACCATTGCCGAAACCGAAATGCCGGGACTGATGGCCTGCCGCGAGGAATTCGGCACCACAAAGCCGCTGACCGGCGCGCGTATTGTCGGCTCTTTGCATATGACGATCCAGACGGCCGTGCTGATTGAAACCCTGACGGCTCTTGGGGCTGATGTGCGTTGGGCGTCGTGCAACATCTTCTCAACCCAGGATCATGCCGCAGCCGCAATCGCAAAGGCTGGCGTGCCTGTTTTCGCCGTCAAGGGCCAGAGCCTGACTGAACACTGGGACTATCTGGATAAGTCCTTCATGTTCCCCGAGGGCGCCAACATGATCCTTGATGATGGCGGTGATGCCACGCTTTATGTGCTGCTGGGTGCGCGGATGGAAGCGGGCGAAGACGTGCTGGCCGTGCCGCAATCCGAAGAAGAAGAAGTGATCAAGCTGCAGATCAAGAAGCGGATGAAAGAATCGCCCGGCTGGTTTGCAAAGACCAGAGCGGCGATCAAAGGTGTGTCCGAAGAAACGACGACAGGTGTGCATCGCCTGTATGATCTGCACAAGAAGGGTCAGCTTCCGTTCCCGGCGATCAACGTAAATGACAGCGTCACGAAATCGAAATTCGACAACAAGTATGGCTGCAAGGAATCGCTTGTGGATGGTATCCGCCGCGCGACCGATACGATGATGGCGGGCAAGGTTGCTGTGGTTTGCGGTTACGGTGACGTGGGCAAAGGCTCCGCCGCGTCGTTGCAAGGTGCCGGGGCGAGAGTGAAAGTCACCGAAGTTGACCCGATTTGCGCGCTGCAGGCCGCGATGGACGGGTTTGAAGTGGTTGTTCTGGAAGATGTGGTTTCCGCCGCCGATATCTTCATTACCACAACCGGCAACAAGGACGTTATCCGCATCGAACATATCCGCGAGATGAAGGATATGGCGATCGTCGGAAACATCGGCCATTTCGACAATGAGATTCAGGTTGCCGCCCTGAAGAACCACAAATGGACCAACATCAAGGAACAGGTTGACATGATCGAGATGCCAAACGGGCACCGGATCATCCTGTTGTCGGAGGGTCGCCTTCTGAACCTTGGCAATGCCACGGGGCACCCGTCTTTCGTGATGTCAGCCAGCTTTACCAATCAGGTTCTGGCCCAGATCGAGCTTTGGACGAAGGGTGAAGAATACAAGCCCGGCGTCTATATTCTGCCCAAAGCGCTGGATGAAAAAGTGGCTCGTCTACATCTGAAAAAGATCGGCGTGAAACTGACCGAACTGCGCAAGGATCAGGCCGATTATATAGGCGTGAACGTCGATGGACCGTTCAAATCGGAGCATTATCGCTACTGATGCCCGTGGACTCTTTTCGACACTAAAAGGATCGCGGGCAGATATGGTCTACCCGCTTTTTCATGATATTCGTTCCGGCTGATGACAGATCAATCGTCGTGGGCAATTATGGAACAGATCAAGCGGGACCGCATTCGTGCTAAACTGTTGCGCGGCTTGCCAAAGCATGCGGTGGTTGCAGAAATCGGCGTCTGGGAAGGTGGGTTCAGCCAGAAGATAGTCGAGATTTGCGCGCCGTCAGAGCTGCATCTGATAGACCCATGGCAGTATATGCCCGAGTTTGCGAATACCGGCTTCGGGCGGCTGAAGAATGCCGATCTTATGGAAGAAAAGTATCAGTCTGTCGTGGCTCTTTTCCGTGAAAACCCCGCCGTCCAGGTTCATCGGGCCACGTCGAGATCTGCACTTTCTGCCATGTCTGACGGATCTCTTGATTGGGTCTACGTTGATGGAAACCACAATGAGCCGTTCATTTCCGAAGATCTTGAACTGTGCCTTCGAAAGGTCAAGCCGAACGGCTTGATCTGTGGCGATGATTATAACTGGCAGTCAACAAGTAATGGAGCGCCGGTCCGCCACGCGGTCGAGGCTTTGATGGCCAGACTGGGGTCACATGCCACGCTTTCCCTGATGTCAAATCAGTATCAGATCCAGCTTGCCTGTCCCGCCGTGCGCAAGGCGAGGGGGAAAGCCGGCTGACATTTCCCTTTGTTGCACGACAACTTTCGCCTAAGGTCCGGTTGTGGCGTCGGGGCACACCGGCGCAGGACAGTGACAGGAACGAGGATAACCGGAATGAGCAAGAGAGACGATTTGATCGCCAAATACGCCGACGATCTGAAGACCAAATGCAAAATGACCCCGGATATGGCCCTTCTGACCAAAGTGACCATCGGCTGTGGTCCGGCCATCTACAACGACGACAGCTCTACCGTTGCGGGCAGTGACGCGGCCGAACTGGAAACGGTGAAGAAGAATTTCCTGATGAAGAAACTGGGTCTGGCTGACAGCCCCAAGTTGATGGAAGCGATCCACGCCGTCATCGAAACCTACGGCAAGTCGGAGCGTCAGAAGCATCGCGCCGTTGTGTACTACATGCTGACCAAGCATTTTGGCAAGGAAGCCATCTACAAATAAGCTGACTTACCGTTTCAAGCCGCCCGCAGCGATGGTTGCGGGCGGCTTTCTTAATGGCGGGTAAAGGAACCGCGGCGGTGGTTGTGACAAATGCCGGATGCTTGGTGTTTGCGGCGAATTCCTGTTTCCGCTAGGTTGATATCAACAGGACAGTATGTCCGGGACCTTTCTCAGAACACGTGTGGTGCCAAGGGAGCACGTGGGGTGGTGGAGGGTCCTGATGGGGTCGGGGCCCTCCATTCAATTTCAGCCCACAGCGCAACGTCCGGCGTGCTGTCCTCTGTGCCAGACAGTTTTCCCATCCAGCTTTGAATCTGCACTTGCCGTTAGAAGTTTGTCTGACCCATCACGCAGACAATCCGCCACTCGTCGGCCGTCACCGGCTGCACCGACAAGCGTGAGTTGTTGATCAGCACCATCGCTTCCAGCCCCGGCTGCACCTTGCAGTCGTCCAGCGTCACAGGCCGCGCTAGGGGCCGAACCGCCCGGATATGAACGCAATCCCAGCGCGGATCCTCGGTCGTGCTGTCGGGGGCCGAGGTCTGGCAGACCTCGACGATCCCCACGATCTCCTTGCCGATGTTGGAATGGTAGAAAAACCCAAGGTCGCCCAAGGCCATCGCTCGCATGTTGTTGCGCGCCTGATAGTTGCGCACGCCGTGCCATTCCTCGCCCGCTTGGCCCTTGGCCACCTGCGCATCCCAACCCCAGGTGTCGGGTTCGGATTTGAAGAGCCAATATCGCATCAGCCGACGACCCGCTTCCATTCGCGGATCGTGACAGTCTGAAAGAGGCCCGCTTTGGCATAGGGGTCGGCGGCCGCCCAGGCATCGGCTTCGGTCAGAGAGCCGACATTCAGAACGATCATCGAACCGGTCATCTGCCCTTCACCGTCCAGAAACGGTCCGGCAAGCTCAACAACGCCCGTCGCCTCGATATGCGCCAGATGGGCGGCGCGGGTCTCGAGGCGGATTTGCAATGCCCCGGGCTTGTCTTCGCAGATCAGAACGACACGCATCGGCTATTCCTCTTTCAAAGGTCGGGTCATCAAGTCGCGCACAGCGTCGGTCAAGGTGGCGGTGCCGTCAACAAGAGCCGCGACCATATCGGTCACCGGGGTGGCGACGTTTTGCCGATGGGCCAGTGCGGCGGCTGCCTTTGCGGTCGCAACGCCCTCCACCGTGCCAAAGCCAGCCTGCGATTGACCCGCCCCCAAGGCGCGACCATACCGAAAGTTGCGCGACATATCCGATGTGCAGGTCAGCACCAGATCGCCAAGACCTGAAAGCCCCGCCAGTGTTTCCTCGCGCGCGCCAAGGCTGACGGCCAGTCGAACCATTTCCGCGTGACCCCGCGTGATCAGCGCAGCGCGGGCCGATTCGCCCAGGCCCGCGCCGATGACAACACCTGCAGCAATCGCGATGACGTTCTTCAGAGCGCCGCCGATTTCGGCCCCGGTTACATCGGTGGTTCGGTAAAGCCGCAGGTTCTGGGTGGAAAGCTGGTGTTGCAGGGCGGCACCCGTCACATCATCGGTGCAGGCCAGCGTCATCGCGGTCGGCTGGCCGCGCGTCAGATCTGCGGCAAAGCCGGGGCCGGTCAGAACGGCGGCGCTTGCCGTCGGGCAGTGCAGCGCGATCAGCGATGAGGCGCCAAGGCCGCTGGTCAGATCAACACCTTTGCAGCAGGCTACAAGTGATTTTCCCTTTAACAGAGCCGCATTCTCCGCCAGAAAACCAGAAAGCGCCTGCGTGGGAATGGCCAGCAGGATCGTTTCAGTTCGGGCAGCCAAGGCAAGATCACCGGTCAACGTCACCTTGCAGGGAAGCGCGTCCTGACCTGTTCGGACGTTCCGCCCCCAGAGTATCACCTGCCCGTTCTGCGCCATGGTCACCGCCAAAGCACGACCGAAGGCCCCCGCGCCCAATATTGCAACGCCGGTCATGCCTTGGCCCCCTTTTTCCCCGATCCGATCAGCGCAGGACTGGTGGTATCCAACGGCCAACGCGGACGGGCGGCAAGGTTCATGCCATCATGCGCACCGTTGCGGAACCGCTCGATCCCGGCCCATGCGATCATCGCGGCGTTGTCGGTGCAAAGCGCCAACGGGGGTGCCAGAAATCGCACGCGTGCAGCATCACAAACGGTCTCTAACGAGGCCCGAATTGCCATGTTTGCGGCCACACCCCCGGCCACGGAGAACGTCGGCGACGGGGCATCAAGTTCGGCATAAACGCCCAGCGCGCGGCGGGATTTTTCGGCCAGAACATCGGCCACGGCCGCCTGAAATCCGGCGCACAGATCGGCGCGGTCGATGCGGCGCAACCCGCCCGCAGCCGCCATCACGCCATCACGCTGGCGCAGAACGGCGGTTTTCAGGCCCGAGAAGGAAAGATCGCAGCCGTCGCGGTCCAACAATGGGCGGGGCAGGGCAAAGCGTTTGGGGTCGCCATCGCGGGCTTCGGCCTCTACCGCGGGGCCCCCTGGCTGCGGCAGGGCCAGCAGTTTTGCCACCTTGTCGAACGCCTCACCCGGTGCGTCGTCGATGGAACCACCAAGGCGGGTAAAATCATCCACCCCGCGCACCAGCAGAAACTGGCAGTGTCCGCCCGATACCAGCAGCATCAGATAGGGAAACGCTACCCCGTCCGTCAGGCGCGGGGTCAGCGCATGGCCCGCCAGGTGGTTCACCCCCACCAGTGGCAAGCCCGCGCCCATCGCAATGCCCTTGGCGCACATCACCCCCGAAAGCACCCCTCCTATCAACCCCGGCCCGGCGGTCACGGCCACGCCATTCAGCGATGTCAGAGCCACATTTGCGCTTGCCAGCGCATCCTCGACGCAATGATCCAAGCGCTCGGCATGGGCGCGGGCAGCAATTTCCGGCACAACTCCGCCGAAATCCGCATGCAGGGCGGTCTGGCCCAGAACAACCGATGACAAGATCCGGGGCGGCGCCCCTGGCACATGGCGCACCACGGCGGCGGCAGTGTCATCGCAACTGCTTTCGATACCAAGGAAGGTCAGGCTGTGCATGGGGGCCGGTTGCCTAAGGGAATGGGGCGGCGTAACACCGCAGGCATGGCCGCACAATCCCAACTGCCCCCGTTTCTTTTGACTCGCCCCGCCGGGCAAAGCGCGCGGTTTGCGCAGGCGCTGCAGGGCCGGTTCGGGGTCGACCTGCGAATTGAAATCTCGCCTCTTATCGCGCCACGGTTTCTGGAACCGGTCATGCCGTCGCATCACCGCGCCTTGATCTTTACATCGCAAACCGGGGTTGAGGCCTATGCCCGCCTACCGGAACGCAAGGCTCAAACAGCCTATTGCGTGGGCCAACGGACGGCCGATCGGGCGTTGGAGGCCGGGCTCAGGGCGATTTCGGCCGATGGAGATGCCGATGCCCTGGTGGCGATGATCTTGTCTGCCGGGGAAGCCGGGCCGCTGTTGCACCTGCGTGGGCGGGACAGCCGGGGTGATGTGGCCGAACGTCTGACCGCCGCCGGGTGTCCGACCGAAGCGGTGATCCTTTACGCACAAGAGGTGCAGCCCCTGTCGGATGCAGCGATGCAGATGCTGAAAGGTCCGGGTCCGGTTATCGCGCCGCTGTTTTCGCCCCGGACGGCGGCCATACTGGCTGCAGCCTTGCCCGAACCACCGCGCGCCCCGCTTTGGCTTGCGGCGTTCAGTGCGGCAAATATCAGTCTTTTGACAGATGACCGCCTGATCATCGCCACGCGGCCAGACTCCGATTCGATGCTGGATGCGGTGGCCGACCTGATACATTCCGAACTGACAAAGATTGACAGGGATGCTTGAGACTGGTCGCCCCAGGGACTAGGTTCAAGCTGAGGCCCGTGTCGGGGCCAGCCTGCGGGGGAAAGAATCGTGGCAGACCCAAAGACACCGAACGACGATCTATCCGACCCGATCATCCTTGCTGCGGATGATCCCAAGGCTGATGCCGAGGCTACTGCAAAGATTGAAGATGCCGAAGTGGCAGAGCCTGCGGATCCGGTGATCACGCGGACCGATTTTCCGCCGCGCCCGGAACCGGCTTCCCCTGCGCCGCGCGGTGGTGCGGGCG
>JBGSRQ010000242.1:0-20033 GCA_041737515.1 Rhodobacterales bacterium
GCGGCTTCCAGCACAGACAGCGTCGGCTCGGCGGCGCAGGCAAAGCCGGTGACCCCCAGCCCCAGATTGCGCAACCCGTCCAGCAGCCATTCCGCGCGGGCCGGGTTCGCACCATGCACGACCATGCCGCGCAGTCCGAATGGCGCAATCAGACCGGGCGCTTTCGCCGCCTCGCCCCGCCCGAACAGAATCCGCCCCGGTCCTGAAATGCCAAAAGGAGCGATGCCCAACGAGGTCATACCGACATCGTGGCCTGAACCGCCCGCCCCCAGCGTGCGTATTTCGCATCTCGCGTGGCGGCGTCCATCGCGGGATCAAACCGCCGCTCCAAGGCCCAGCCCTTGGCAAACTCCTCAGGTGACGGGCAAACGCCGGCGTGCATCCCGGCCAGAAATGCTGCACCCAAAGCGGTTGTTTCCGTGATCACGGGGCGGTCCACCGGGGCGCCTAGAATATCGGACAGAAACTGCATCGCCCAGTCGCTTGCCGTCATCCCACCATCCACGCGCAGCACGCGGTCGGCGGCCTTGCCCCAATCGGCGCGCATTGCCTCCAAAAGATCGCGGGTCTGATAGCCCACGCTTTCCAGCGCCGACCGCGCCAGTTCGGAAGGACCCGAGTTGCGGGTCAGTCCATAGATCGCACCCCGGCAATCGGGCCGCCAATAGGGCGCCCCAAGCCCGGTAAAGGCAGGCACCAGCACCACGTCCTGCGCAGGGTCCGCGGCCATCGCCAAAGGCTGTGTTTCGCTGGCATGGCGGATCATCTTCAGCCCGTCGCGCAGCCATTGCACAACCGCCCCCGCAATGAAGATCGAGCCTTCAAGCGCATAGGTGGGCGTGCCGTTCAGTTGATAGGCAATCGTGGTCAGCAACCGATTGGTCGACGGCACCCGGTCGGCCCCGGTGTTCAGCAAGGCAAAGCAACCCGTTCCATAGGTCGATTTCATCATGCCGGGCTGAAAGCAGGCCTGACCCACAGTCGCCGCCTGCTGATCGCCCGCAACACCCAGAATCGGGATTTCACGCCCGAACAGATCAGCGCGGGTGGTGCCGAAATCGGCGGCACAATCGCGCACCTCGGGCAACAGCGCCATCGGCACATCCATCAGCGCGCAGATGTCGGCATCCCAGGTGCCTGTGCCGATGTTGTAAAGCATGGTGCGGGCGGCATTGGTGGCATCGGTTGCATGCACGCGGCCACCGGTCAGCCGCCAGATCAGAAAGCTGTCGACGGTGCCAAAAGCGAGTTCACCGGCTTCGGCCCTGGCGCGGGCGCCCTCAATATGGTCAAGCAGCCATTTCACCTTGGTGGCACTGAAATAGGGGTCCAGCAGCAGCCCGGTTCGGGCGGTGATCATCGGCTCATGCCCTGCCGCTTTCAGCGTTTCGCAGGTATCGGCCGTGCGCCGGTCCTGCCAGACAATCGCATTGTGGAGGGGTTGGCCCGTGGCGCGGTCCCAGATCAGGGTTGTCTCGCGTTGGTTGGTAATGCCGATTGCCGCTATGCTGGCCGGGTCGACCTCTGATTTTTCAATCGCGGCGCGCGCCGTTCCGGCGACAGTGGCCCAAAGGTCGGAGGGGTCATGTTCTACCCAGCCGGGCCGGGGGTAATGCTGCGGGAATTCTTCCTGCGCGGACGCAATCACCCGCAGGCGGGCATCAAAGACAATGCTGCGCGACGAGGTCGTGCCCTGGTCGATGGCAAGAATGTGGGTCATGCGTCAGGCTCTCGGGTTGGGGCGGGCATTGCGGCGCAGCCGCAACAAGAATTTTCAAAAATTCTTGCAAATCTATTTGAAGAAATTTGGGGCGGGCGCGAACGCCCGCCCCGGTCCTGTCATTGCCAGGACTTGATCAGATCGTCGTAGGCGATGGTCTCGCCCTGCGGCTTTTCGTTTTCCAGCTTGGCCACCGGGGAGCCCGGTTCGTCCAGCCAGAACTGCGCATCTTTCGGCTCGTTCATCTTCGGGCCGATGTCGCCCTGAACGCCGGCGCGCTCGATCCGCTCCATGACCTTTTCCTGCTCTGCACACAAAGCATCCAGCGCTTCCTGCGGGGTTTTATCCCCCGACATGGCATCGCCGATGTTCTGCCACCAAAGCTGCGCCATCTTCGGATAATCCGGGATGTTTGTGCCGGTGGGCGACCATGCCACGCGGGCGGGCGAGCGATAGAATTCGATCAGACCCCCCAGTTTCGGCGCACGGTCGGTGAAGTGCTGGCTTTTGATCGTGGATTCGCGGATGAAGGTCAGGCCGACATCCGATTTCTTCAGATCGACGGTTTTCGAAGTCACGAACTGCGCGTAAAGCCACGCCGCCTGAGCCCGGTCAACCGGCGTCGATTTCATCAGCGTCCACGACCCAACGTCCTGATAGCCGACCTTGGTGCCTTCCGACCAGTATGCGCCGTGCGGCGAGGGGGCCATCCGCCACTTCGGCGTGCCATCCTCGTTCATGACGGGCAGACCGGGCTTTACCATGTCGGCGGTGAAGGCGGTGTACCAGAACATCTGCTGGGCAATCTCGCCCTGCGCGGGAACCGGGCCTGCTTCACCAAAGACCATACCTGCTGCCGACGGCGGCGAGTATTTCTGCAGCCAGTCGATCGCCTTGGTCACGGCATAGACCGCGGCCGCATCGTTGGTCGATCCACCCCGAGTGACGCACGAACCGACGGGTCGCGAGTTTTCGTCCACCCGCACGCCCCATTCGTCCACCGGCAGGCCATTCGGCTCTCCCTTGTCGCCCATGCCTGCCATCGACATCCACGCGTCGGTATAACGCCAGCCCAGTGACGGGTCTTTCTTGCCGTAATCCATGTTGCCGAACACGGACGTTGGTCCGCCCATGTAGGACATGTCGCGCCCGGTGAAGAACTCGGCGATGTCCTCATAGGCCGACCAGTTGATCGGCACGCCAAGGTCGTAGCCGTATTTGGCTTTGAAATCGTCCTTGGTTTTCTGGTCGTTGAACCAGTCATACCGGAACCAGTACAGGTTCGCGAACTGCTGCGTCGGCAATTGATAAAGCTTGCCGTCCGGAGCGGTTGTGAACGAGGTGCCGATAAAATCGGGCAGATCCAGCGTGGGCGAGGTGACAGACGCGCCTTCGCCGGCCATCCAGTCGGTCAGGTTGCGCACCTGCTGATAGCGCCAGTGGGTGCCGATCAGATCGCTGTCGTTGATGTAGGCGTCATAGATGTTCTCGCCCGTCTGCATCTGCGTCTGGATCTTTTCGACAACATCGCCTTCGCCGATCAGATCGTGCGTGATCTTGATGCCGGTGATCGCGGTAAAGGCCGGAGCCAGAACCTTGGATTCGTATTCATGCGTGGTGATGGTTTCCGACACCACCTTGATGTCCATGCCTGCATAGGGCTTGGCGGCGTCGATATACCACTGCATTTCAGCTTCCTGTCCGGCGCGGTCCAGCACCGAAAGATCGCCGATTTCGGCGTCAAGGAAGGCCTTGGCTGCCTCCATGTCCGCCCAGGCGGGCGCGCCGATAGCCATCAGCGCAAGCGCCATGGCTGACGTCGTCTGTCGCAATCTCATGATATTCCTCCCAGAATGTTGAGATCTGTTATGCGGGGCTCTCCCCGCGGTGAAGTTCCCGATCAGACCCAGCGAAACACCGCCGCGGCATAGATCAGGCAGACAATCGGCGCCCCCCAAAGGGCGGAGGAACCGAATAGGAAGAGCCAGCCGATGTGGATGAAGGCCGACCCCAAAAGGGATATGAACAAGCGATCGCCGCGCGTTGTCTCAATGCGCAAGACACCAACGCGCGGCGTTTCGGGATAACGGATCGCGAGGATCGTGAAGACGATCAGCAGACTTGCGATCGCCATGAAGAAGATCGCCGTAGGCCATGTCCATGCCATCCACGCCATGATCAAACCCTTCCCAGGGCAAAGCCCTTGGCGATGTAGTTGCGCACGAAATAGATCACCAACGCCCCTGGAATGATGGTCAGTATTCCCGCCGCCGCCAGAACACCCCAGTCCATGCCGGATGCGGAAACCGTGCGGGTCATGGTGGCGGCGATGGATTTGGCGTTCGTCGCGGTCAGGGTCCGGCTGAGCAGAAGTTCAACCCAACTGAACATGAAACAAAAGAACGCGGCGACGCCGATTCCGCTTGCGATCAGCGGCATGAAGATGCGCAAGAAGAACCGTCCGAAGCCGTAGCCGTCGATATAGGCTGTCTCGTCAATCTCTTTTGGCACACCACGCATGAAGCCTTCCAGAATCCACACCGCCAAGGGCACGTTGAACAGACAATGCGCCAGAGCCACCGCAATATGCGTGTCGAACAACCCGATGGATGAATAAAGCTGAAAGAACGGCAGCGCGAACACGGCGGGCGGGGCCATACGGTTGGTCAGCAGCCAGAAGAACAGATGCTTGTCGCCCATGAACGTATAGCGGCTGAACGCATAGGCCGCAGGCAGCGCCACGGTGATCGAGATGACCGTGTTCAACACCACATAGATGATCGAGTTGATATAGCCGTTGTACCAGCTTGGATCGGTCAGGATGGTGCGGTAATTCGCAAACGTCAGGTTCTGAGGCCACATCGAAAACGTCGACAAAATCTCGGTGTTGGTCTTCAGACTCATGTTCAAGAGCCAATAGATCGGCACCAGAAGGAACACGAGATAAAGGCCCATGACGATGGCGTTGCCCTTCATGCGCATCAGCGGGCATCCCTTTTGTCAAGATTGGTCATCACGGTGTAAAACACCCACGAGATCAAAAGGATCACAAGGAAATACATGATCGAGAACGCCCCCGCATTGCCCAGATCGAACTGCCCGATGGCCATTTTGACCAGGTCAATCGACAGGAAGGTGGTTGAATTTCCGGGACCACCGCCGGTCAGCACGAACGGCTCGGTGTAGATCATGAAACTGTCCATGAACCGAAGCAGCACGGCAATCAGCAAGACTCCCTGCATCTTGGGCAACTCGATGAACCGGAACACCGACCAGCGGCTTGCCTGATCAATCTTGGCGGCCTGATAATAAGCCTCCGGGATGGATTGCAGGCCTGCGTAGGACAAGAGCGCCACAAGCGATGTCCAGTGCCACACGTCCATCACAACAACCGTGATCCAGGCATCAAGAGCGTCGTTGGTGTAGTTGTAGTCAACGCCGATCCGCTCCAGCGTGTGCCCCAGAAGGCCGATATCGACACGCCCGAAAATCTGCCAGATCGTGCCCACCACGTTGAATGGCACCAAAAGCGGCAGCGCCATCAGCACAAGACAGAAACTGGCCCAGAAGCCCTTTTTCGGCATGTTCAGCGCAATGTAGATGCCCAGGGGCACCTCGATCGCCAGAATGATCGCAGAAAACAGCAACTGCCGCCCGAGGGCCGCGTGCATCCGTTCGGATTTGACCATATCCTCGAACCATTCGATCCCGGCCCAGAAGAATTCGTTGTTCCCGAATGTGTCCTGAACCGAGTAATTGACCACCGTCATCAGGGGGATCACGGCCGAAAAGCCGACCAGCACCAGAACCGGAATGACCAGAAACCACGCCTTGTTGTTCTGCGTCTTTTCCATCAGGCGGCCATCCCTTCCACACGCCAGTCGTCGGCGTAAACGCTGATCCTTTCGGGATCAAACGTCACATGCATCATGTCGGCGCTGATCGCGGCCCCCTCGGGGGCTACGATGTTGACCGGAGTTCCCATCACTTCGCCGCGCACGATGCGGTGGCGGCCCACGTCCTCGATGCGCTTCAGGGTGAAGGGCAGGCCATCGGTTGAAAGCCGCACAAACTCGGGCCGGATGCCGATCTGCACCTTGCCACGCACCGGGCCATAAACCGCACCCAAGGGCACCGACAGCTCGCCGATATGGGCCTGCGACGCCTCGATCCGTGCATCAAGCAGGTTCATCCCGGGTGAGCCGATGAAATAGCCGACAAACGTATGCGCCGGGGTTTCGAACAGTTCCTGCGGCGTGCCCATCTGCACCACGCGGCCGTCAAACATGACCACCACCTTGTCGGCAAAGGTCAACGCCTCGGTCTGGTCATGCGTTACATAGATCATCGTATGGCCGAATTCGCGGTGCAGCGATTTGAGCTGCGTGCGCAGTTCCCATTTCATATGCGGGTCGATCACGGTCAGCGGTTCATCAAACAGGATGGCGTTCACATCCTCGCGCACCATGCCGCGGCCAAGGCTGATCTTCTGCTTGGCATCGGCGGTCAGCCCGCGTGCCTTGAAGTTAAGCCGCTCCTCCATGCCGATCATTGCGGCAATCTGGTCCACCCGGCCCTTGATATACTGGGCGTCCATGCCCCGGTTGCGCAGCGGAAAAGCCAGGTTTTCGCGCACCGTCATCGTGTCGTAGACGACAGGAAACTGAAATACCTGTGCGATGTTGCGGGCCGCTGTCGGCTGGTCGGTCACGTCCGTGCCGTTGAACAGAACCCGCCCGTGGCTGGGCCGCACAAGACCCGAGATGATGTTCAAAAGCGTGGTCTTGCCACATCCCGATGACCCCAACAGCGCATAAGCGCCGCCGTCCTGCCAGACGTGATCCATTTCCTTCAGCGCAAAATCCGTCTCTCCGCCCGGATTGGGAAGATAGCTGTGCGCCAGTTTCGATAGGGTGATTTCTGCCATGTTCCCCTCAGGCCGCCGCTGCATAGGCCGCGGGTGCGGCAAGCCGACCGGAGGCGTCGAACAGATAAAGATGCGCAGGGTCAACCCAGACCGAAAGCGCCGTGCCATGTGCAAGGTCCTGCACCCCGTGCACCAGACCGACCCAGCGATCAGAGCCATGATCCAGATGCAGAAACGTCTCGGACCCGGTGATCTCTGTTACGGCAAGGCGGCAAGGAAATTCAAGCGCAGCGCCGGTTTCGCGGTGCAGCGTCATATGGTTGGCGCGAAAACCGGCGGTATACTGGCCCTGCGGAAGGGTGGCCAGCATACCTTCGGCGGCGATTTGCGCTGTATCACCCAGATGCAGCCGGCCGCCCTGAAGGACGGCGGGCAGAAAATTCATCGGCGGGTCGGAAAACACCCGTGCCGTGGTCGCATCGGCTGGCTGGCGGTAGACCTGCGGTGTGGGGCCGAACTGCGTGATCCGGCCTTCCCAAAGGGTTGCGGTGTTGCCGCCCAGCAGCAGCGCCTCTTCGGGTTCGGTCGTGGCATAGACGAAGATCGCGCCCGATGCCTCGAAGATGCGCGGAATCTCGGCGCGCAGTTCCTCGCGCAGTTTGTAATCGAGGTTGGCCAGAGGCTCGTCCAGAAGCACCAGCCCCGCGCCCTTGACCAACGCCCGCGCCAAGGCGCAGCGTTGTTGCTGGCCGCCCGAAAGCTCCAGCGGCTTGCGGTCCAGCAACGGAGTCAGCTTCAACATCTCGGAAGTCTCGCGCACGGCGCGGTCAATCTCGGCCTTCGATTTGCCCAGAAGACGCATCGGAGACGCGATGTTGTCGTAAACGCTCATCGCCGGATAGTTGATGAATTGCTGATAGACCATTGCGATGCGACGATCCTGCACGCGCATTCCAGTCACATCGGTGCCTTCCCAGAAGATGCGCCCGGCGCTGGGCACATCCAGCCCCGCCATCAGCCGCATCAGGCTGGTCTTGCCCGCAAGCGTGGGGCCCAGCAGCACGTTCATCGTGCCCCGCTCCAACGTCAGATCGGTCGGATGAATATGAGTCCGCCCTTCGACCGACCGGGTGACACCCTTGAATTCCAGCGCCATACCCAGCCCCTATTCCGCCGCCGGGGTGATTGCCCCGCGTGCGTCCTGCATCCACGCATCCAGCGCCGCAATCTGATCGGCACCAAGCCGCAACCCCAGTTTGCTGCGCCGCCAGACCACATCCGCCGCGCATCGCGCATATTCGCGCGTCATCAGCCAGCGCACTTCGGCCTCGGTCAGGGTCGCGCCGAAATCGCGGCCCAGATCGGCGGCCGTCCCGGCCCGGCCCAGCACGACTTTCGCCTCGGTTCCGTAGGCGCGGATCATGCGGCCCGCCCAGAACGGCGTCAGAAACGGATAGGCCCGCGCCAGATCGGCGGTCAGCGCGGCAACCCCGTCATGCGGGAAATCACCGCCGGGCATCGCCACGCGGGCGGTCCAGTTGCCCTTGGCCTGCGGGAAGAATGGCGCAAGCTTTTCCAGCGCCGATTCCGCCAGCCTGCGGTAGGTCGTGATCTTGCCACCAAAGACGTTCAGCAGTGGTGCGCCGCTCTGATCGAGGCTCAGGACATAATCCCGTGTCGCTGCCGTCGCCGATTTTGCACCGTCGTTGTACAGGGGGCGCACGCCGGAATAGGCCCACACGACATCAGCCGTTGTCACCGGTTTGGCGAAATACTGCGAAGCGAAGGCGCACAGGTAATCCTGTTCCTCTGCGGTGCAGACGGCAGTGCCGGGCGCGCCCTTGTGGTCATGATCTGTCGTACCGATCAGGGTGAAATCCCGCTCGTAGGGAATGGCGAAAATGATCCGTCCGTCGGTGCCCTGAAAGAAATAGCAGCGGTCGTGATCAAACAGGCGCCTGGTCACGATATGGCTGCCTCGCACCAGCCGCACCCCTTCGGTCGAGTTGATGTGCAGGGTGTTGCGGATCACATCTTCGACCCACGGCCCGCCGGCATTGACCAACGCCTTGGCGTAATGGACCGCGCGCCCGTCAGGGCCTTCGGTGGTGATCTGCCAACCGTTTGCGCCGCGGTCGGCGGACATGACCTTGGTGCCGACCATCACGCGTGCGCCCCGCGCTTCGGCATCGCGGGCGTTCAGCACGACCAGACGGCTGTCCTCGACCCAGCAATCGGAATATTCGTAGGCACGCTTGAACTTGGGGTTCAGCACGCGGCCCGCCTGATCGGTCGTCAGATCCAGCGTCTTTGCCCCCGGCAGAATCTTCCGCCCGCCCAGATTGTCATACAGCGCCAATCCCAGCCGGATCAGCCAGGCCGGACGCCGCCCCTTCATCCACGGCATCACGCGCGACAAAAGGCGCGAGGTCGGCGTGTCACTTTCGAACCGCATGTCGGGGTGATAGGGCAACACAAAGCGCATCGGCCAACTGATATGGGGCATGGCCACCAGCAGCGTTTCGCGTTCCTCCAGCGCTTCGCGCACCAGACGGAACTCGAAATACTCCAGATACCGCAACCCGCCGTGAAAGAGCTTGGTCGACGCACTTGAGGTTGCCTGCGCCAGATCGCCCATCTCGGCCAATGCCACGGACAATCCACGCCCCGCGGCATCGCGCGCGATGCCGCAGCCGTTTATCCCGCCGCCGATGATGAATAGATCGACCTCAGCCGATCCTGCTGCGTCTGGCACGCTGGCTCCCCCCGTTGGTGCGCCCTTAACAGACGTGTTTCGACAGGATCTGTCAAAGAAAATATTCGATTTTGCGCGATTTTCCTTAAAGCGAACATTTGCGCGTGCGCTTGCAGCGCGAATTTTTCCTTTTATATGCAAGCATTTAGCCAAAAGAACCAGATCCGCGCGCCAGTTCACGCCGCGGTGCAGCAGGAAAAAGCGCAAAAATCTGTGCATGACGGGTTCCTTTTTCTGTGTCTAAAAGGGGGCCAGTGAACGGTGATCAGGCCCATGACCCTCAGCTTTCGACAGACCGAGATTCTTGAACTTGCCCGCGCCGACGGCCGCGTTGTGGTTGAATCGCTGGCCGAGCGGTTTCAGGTGACGCTGCAGACGATCCGGCGCGACCTGACCGATCTTGCCGACGCGGGCCTTCTGGACCGCGTGCATGGCGGGGCAGTGCCGCGCACCGGGGTTTCCAACATCGGCTATGAAGAACGTCGTCGCATGAACGATGCGGCAAAGGCTGCCATCGGGCGGGCCTGCGCGCAGGCAATCCCTGACAATTCCTCGATGATCCTGAACCTTGGCACCACGACCGAAGCAGTGGCGCGCGAGTTGCTGCACCACACCAACATCACGGTTGTGACCAACAACATGAATGTCGCGAATATTCTGGTGACCAACCCATCGTGTGAGATCATGGTGGCGGGCGGTAACCTGCGCCGCACCGATGGCGGGTTGGTGGGCGATCTTACCACCGATTTCATCCAGCAATTCAAGGTCGACTTCGCGGTGATCGGCACCTCGGCGCTGGATCGTGACGGCGACCTTCTGGATTTCGATCTGGCCGAGGTGCGCGTCTCGAAAGCCATCATCCGTCAGTCACGCCAAGCCTTTCTGGTGGCCGATGCCAGCAAACTGACCCGCTCCGCACCGGTGCGGCTGGCATCACTGGGCGATCTTGCGGCAATGTTTACCGACCATGCCCTGCCCGACGATCTGGCCGGGAAATGCGATGACTGGGGCACAATGGTGCATGTGGCGGCGGTTTAGCTTGACCCAAAGCCACCACACGTGAAGCATGTCGGCGAAGCACGAAGGAACGCCCCATGCTTGAAGGCGCCTGCCATTGCGGCAAGATGCACTGGACTTTTCAGGGCATGCCCGAATCTGCAACCGCCTGCAACTGCACGCTGTGTCGTCGCTATGGCGTGTTGTGGATCTATGATTACGAAGGTGAACGGATCACCGTCAATGGCCCGGCCTCCGTCTATACCCGCCATGATTCCAAAACGCCGTCACTGGAAATCCAGTTCTGCGGCACCTGCGGTTGTGTTGTCTGCTGGCGCGGCTTGAGGGTTGGCACAGACGGCCGACGCCGCATCGCCGTGAACCTGCGCCTGACCGAACCCGGTCCGGTGGCGCATCTGCCGATCGACCATTTCGACGGCCTCGATACCTTTGACGACCTGCCCCACGACGGACGCTGTGTCGCGGATATGTGGTTCTGACGGGCGTGCACGGGGCACCGCGTCCGGCCAAACCCGTCACAAATATACCCTCGGATGTCGCCCCCGGACCTTTCCCGCCCGTCCCGCCGACCGTAGGCTTTCTTCGTCAACCGGAGGCAGGCCCATGTCGAACGATCCGCTTTTGCAACCCTATCAGCTTCAACACCTGACGCTGAAGAACCGGATCATGACCACCAGCCACGAGCCGGCCTATCCCGAAGACGGCATGCCGAAAGACCGCTACCGCCTGTACCACCTGGAACGCGCTAAAGCCGGTGTTGCGCTGACCATGACCGCAGGCTCGGCGGCGGTGTCAAGGGACAGCCCGCCGGTGTTCAACAACATCCTCGCCTACAAGGATGAGGTCGTGGGCTGGATGAAACGCCTGACCGATGATTGCCACGCCGAAGGCTGTGCGGTGATGATCCAGCTGACGCACCTAGGACGGCGCACCCGGTGGGACAAGGGCGACTGGCTGCCCACGGTGTCGGCCTCAGCGGCGCGCGAACCCAGCCACCGCGCCTTTCCCAAAATCATTGAAGACTGGGATATTGCCCGCATCATCGAAGACTACGCAGACGCGGCAGAGCGGATGCAGGCCGCGGGCCTCGATGGGATCGAGCTGGAATGCTACGGCCACCTGATGGACCAGTTCATGTCGCCCTTCACCAACAGCCTGGCTGCCCCCTACGGCGGCAGTCTGGAAAACCGCGCCCGCTTTGCGACCGAAGTGATCGCCGCCTGCCGCAAACGCGTGGGTCACCGCTTCCTGATCGGCGTGCGCTATACGGCTGACGAAGATGCGGCGGGCGGCATCACACCCGATGAAGGCGTTGCCATCGGCAAGATGTTCCGTGACAGCGGGCAGGTCGATTTCCTGAATATCATCAAGGGACGCATCCACACCGACCCCGCGATGACCGATGTGATTCCCATTCAGGGCATGCCCTCTGCCCCGCATCTGGATTTTGCCGGCCGCATCAAGGCCGAGGTCGGCCTGCCCACCTTCCACGCCGCCCGCATCCCCGATGTGGCAACCGCGCGTCATGCGATCCGCTCGGGTCAGTTGGATATGGTCGGCATGACCCGCGCCCATATAGCCGACCCCCATATCGTGCAGAAAATCCGCGACGGGCGCGAGGAGGAAATCCGTCCCTGCGTCGGTGCCACCTACTGCCTTGACCGGATCTATCAGGGTGGCATGGCATTGTGCATCCACAACCCCGCCACCGGCCGCGAAGAAACGATGCCCCACACCATCACCCCGGCTGCCACAAAGCGCCGTGTCACCATCGTCGGCGCTGGCCCAGCGGGGCTGGAGGCCGCACGCGTTGCGGCCCTGCGCGGCCATCATGTGACCGTGTTCGAGGCGGCAGCAAAACCCGGCGGTCAGATCCTGCTTACCGCCCAAACCCCCCGGCGACGCGAGATGATCGGCATCATCGACTGGCGCATGGCGCAATGCGCAGCACAGGGCGTCGAATTCCGCTTCAATACCTTTGCCGAGGCGGGCGACGTACTGGCCACCGCCCCCGACGTCGTGATCATCGCCACGGGTGGCCTGCCCACAGCCGATGTGCTCGACAGCGGCAATGATCTGACCGTCACGGCGTGGGATATCCTGTCAGGCGATGTGAAACCGGGCGCCAATGTGCTGCTTTACGACGACGCGGGCGATCATACCGCTTTGCAAGCCGCCCAACGTCTGACCGAAAGCGGCGCCACGGTCGAAATCATGACCCCCGACCGCTCTTTCGCGCCCGAGGTCATGGCAATGAACCTTGTGCCCTACATGCGCGCCCTGCAGGACAAGGCGGTCACGTTCACCGTCACCTGGCGCCTGCAATCGGTGGCGCGCGACGGCAACCGTCTGCAGGCCACCATCGGCACCGATTACAGCACCCTCACCAGGACTGCCCACTACGATCAGATCGTCGTGAACCACGGCACCCAACCGCTGGCTGACATCTATTTCGACCTCAAGCCACAGTCGAAAAACCTGGGTGCGGTCGATTACGACGCCCTGATCGAAGGCCGCCCGCAAACCCTGACCTCCGGCCCCGGCGCGTTCCAGGTGTTCCGGATCGGTGACGCGGTGGAATCGCGCAACACCCATGCCGCGATCTATGATGCCCTCCGCCTGACGAAAGACATCTGAACCCCGGCTTTCATTTTGACAAAAATATCCCCGCCGGAGGCTCCGCCGCCGCAACTCGTGCGATGTTTCAGAACAGCCACGCACAATCCCGATATCGTGAGGTGCGCATGGGTCAGACCACACTCCCTTGACGCAAGCCTGCCGCGTCCATAGGTTCAGTACCAACCTCAGATCACAGGAGAGATCATCATGGGCGCTGCCACCGTAGCCGTCACCGACGCCACCTTTGACGCGGAAGTGCGCAAATCCGACGTTCCCGTTGTTGTGGATTTCTGGGCCGAATGGTGCGGCCCCTGCCGCCAGATCGGCCCCGCGCTGGAAGAACTTGCCACGCAATATGCCGGCAAGATCAAGATCGTGAAGGTCAACGTCGATGAAAACCCCGACAGCCCGGCGATGCTGGGCGTTCGTGGCATCCCCGCACTTTTCATGTTCAAGGGCGGCGAGGTTGTGTCCAACAAGGTTGGCGCGGCACCAAAGGCAGCCCTTGAAAACTGGATCAAATCCGCGATCTGATCCGGCCCTGCATCAATGTTGGGCGGCCCTGTCCGGGTCGCCCTTTTCTTTTGGCAACAGCCGGTCCATCAGCGCGCCGTGCAAACCCGGTGCCGCCGTCAGAACGCCGGTCAAAAGCGCCGTTTCCCGATTGAAAACCAGCGCGTTGCCCAAACGGTTGGTCACCCGCGCCCCGGCTTTCGCGGCGATCAGTGCCCCCGCCGCAATATCCCATTCCCAGGTGTCGCGCAGCGTCAGCATCCCGTCAAAACGCCCCTCGGCGACCAGACACATCCGGTAGGCAAGCGACGCGCGGAATGTGCGTGTCAGATCCGGCACGCCACCCGGCCAGTGTTCGGCGGCCAGATTTGGGCGCGAGGTCAGCAGCGTTGCACCCTCCACCCCCGCGCGCCGGCTCGCGGCAATGGGTTCGCCGTCGCGCAGCGCGGGGCTGGTCACACTGGCAGTATAAAGACGGTCTTTCGCCGGCAGGTAAACCACGGCCGCAACCACTTCACCCGCCTCGACCACCGCCAGCGAATGGGCCCAGGCTTCCTCGCCTGCGATAAACGCGCGGGTGCCGTCGATCGGGTCGATCACAAAGCTGCGGGCTTTGGTCAGTCGTGCCGGGCCATCGGCACTTTCCTCGGACAGCCAGCCATAATCTGGCCGCGCCCCCCGCAAACGATCCTCGAGCATGGTGTTTACGGCCAGATCGGCTTCGGTCACCGGGCCCGCACCATCGGGCTTTTCCACTACACCGGGGTTCTGCTTCCAATACCCCATTGCGATCCGGCCAGCCGTGCGCGCGGCATCGGCCAGAAGGGAAAGGTCACGCTCCGGCAAGGGTCATCCCGTCGATCAGCAGGCTGGGCACGCGGGTTGAAAGATGCGCGCGGGCATCATTTGCGGGGATGATCCGCAGCAGCATGTCGCGCAGGTTTCCCGCGATGGTGCATTCGTTCACCGGATAGGCGATTTCGCCGTTTTCCACCCAGAACCCGCTGGCCCCGCGCGAATAATCCCCCGTGGTGGGGTTGATCGACGATCCGATCATGGATGTGACCAGAAGCCCCGTTCCCATCTGCCCCACCAGATCATCACGCGAGGCCACACCCGGTGTCAGGTCGATGTTGGAGGTCGAGGGTGACGGCGGCGCAGAGGTGCCGCGTGACGCGCTCGCCGTGCTGGTCATGCCCAATTTGCGGGCGGTGGCAAGGTCCAGCGTCCAGCCGGTCAATCGACCGTTCTCCACGATGAGGCGGCGCGCCGTAGGCAACCCTTCGGCATCAAACGGGCGGCTTGATCCAATGCGGATGCGGTGCGGATCCTCGATCACCGACAGCGTTTCGGGCAGCACCATCTGGCCCAGAGCATCCCGCAGCCAGCTTGACCCGCGCGCCACGGACGATCCGTTCACCGCCATCAGCAAATGCCCGATCAACGACGATGCTACCCGTTCATCGTATAACACCGGATAGGTGCCGGTCACGGGCTTGCGCGCGCCCGAACGGGCCAAAGCCCGTTCCGCGGCCAAAGCCCCGATGCCGGCCGCTCCCGGCAGATCGGCCTGATAGACGCGGCTTTCACCGGCATAATCCCGTTCCATGCCGGTGCCTGATCCGGTGAACGCCACCGCAGAGGTGGACCGTGACGTGCGCGCATAACCGCCCGAAAAGCCATTGGTTGCGGCCAGATACATGGATTGACGGCCATATCCCGCCGAAGCCTCGACCTGCGTGATCCCGGCGTGACCCATGGCCGCCGCTTCGGCGGCGCGGGCGTCGGCCTCAAGTTCGGAAGGGCTTGGTTCGGGCGCGCCGTCGGCCAGATCAAGCGCCTCCAGATCCCAGCGCCTGGCGATCTGATCGGCATCCGCCAGCCCCGCATAGGGATCGGACGGCGCTTCGCGCGCCATTGCCACGGCACGCGCGGCGACCTCGGCAATGGTGCGCGATGAGGTGTCGGATACCGAAACACAAGCCTGACGCCCGCTGATCAGGACGCGAAGGCCCATCTCGATTGCTTCGGAGCGTTCGGCCTGTTCCAGCGCACCTGCGCGGATGTCGATCGACAGCGACGCGCCCTCGACCGCCAGCGCGTCGGCGGATTCGGCCCCGGCACGGGTTGCGGCCTCCAGCAAGGCCGCGGTCAGGGATTGCAGCTTTTCGGACATTGGGACGGACATGAGGGACCCTTTCGTTGACGCAGACCTAGTGCGTGGATGGGTCCGCCGCAAGCGTCAGGTGGCACCCATCGGAACGCTGCGCATCGCCGCCACGATCCGGTCGTGCCCGGAAACCGCGATGGCCTGAATGGCGAACACCCGGATTTCGTCGAAATACCCCTCGGCGTCCAGAATGTTGATCGTGCCCAGAACGACATCGCCATCCAGCACCGGCAGGTTCATCGCGGAATGGCATCCAAGCGCATTGATCTGCGCCCAGTCAGGAAACACATCCGCGAATTCGGCGGTGGTGTTGGCTATGAACGGCTCGCCTTCGACCAGCACCTGCAGGCTCCAGCGGTCATGCTGAATGGGTTTTGTGCCCGACACCGGATAATCCGCAGGGTGCGAGGAATAGGCGCGACGGGCAACCCCGGCCACGGTATCCTGCACCGTCACCGTGAAAAGCCGGCCGCCGATGGCGGAATGCAGGGCGGCAAAGGTCTGGTCCGGCGTATCGGTCATCGAATATTCCGATCAAAAAGGCCGCCCAGAACCACTCTGGACGGCCAAATGGTTTTCAGGAGGCAGCACCGCTTACTTCAACTGCGTGCCGTTGGCGAAAAAGCCCTTGTTCTTGAACTCCAACAGCGAGGTCAGGGTATCGGGTGCTTCGCCCGGCTTGGCAAACAGGCCCATCATCATGCGCGCGCCTGCGATCTGGTCTTCCGGCACCAGACCCATCTTCACGACATTGTCCAGAAGCGCGTTGATGCCGCTTGCGTTGACGATGATTTCGCCGGTCGGAACGCCCACACCTTCAAACGTGACCTTGTCGCTGTTATCGAACGTCAGCGCGCCAGAGGCCGCAACTTCGGCACCCGCCGCTGTCAGTTTGACCTCGTTCACGTTGACCGAGTTCAGATCAGGCTGGCTGCCCGCCGCAGCCTCGTCCATCAGATCGGCGGTCAGTGTGACGGTGCCGGTGGTATCGACGATCAGCGTCAGCGGATCGCGCGGCAAAACCGCACCGGCGTCAAACAGGCTCCACAGAGAATCCGACATGGTCAGGCCGGTAACGCGCGTCAGCACCGTAAAGGGCGCCGGAACATCGGATTTGGAAACCGGAATGGCAAAGTTGAACGTGCTTTCGTCGTATTTCACGTTCATCCCCGGCACCGGCAGGTCCGACGATTCAAGAGCCACATCCACGCCCTTCAGATCACCGCCGTAAGCCATCTGATCCTTGTTCATCGTGACATTCAGCGCACCGCTGGCAATGGTGCCGTTGGCCTTGGTGGTGCTTGCACCGCCGCCGACATCCATCGAATAGGTCGTGGCACCATAGTTGAATTTCGAGTCAACACCAAAGCCCGCCTTCAATGCTTCGGCCACCTTGGCAAGATCGGCGTCCTTGGCCATGCTCATGCTTGAAGTGGTTTCAATGCCTGCCATCTGCGCCTTGATTGCCACCGTTTCACCCGAATTGGGATCTTTTGTGTCAACTGCGATGTCGAGCGTCTTCGCAGCACCCGTGCTTTCAAGTGTGCGCACGTCGCTTCCCGTCACGTCATATTTGCCAGACAGATCGCTGAAGGTGAACGAAGCGTTCACGCCCTTGTCGGCTGCCGGAACGCCATCAACCTCGACCACCGAAATCGCCATCGTGGGCGCGGTGAATGTATAGGTCGCCGCATCATCCGTGCCGCTGGCAACGATCTGCGCGTCGGGGTTCGAGAAGTTGAGCTTGAATGCCGTGTCCGCGCCGGTCGCCGCATCCTTGGTGCCTGCGGTCATCGTATAGTCTTCGGTCATCATGATTGCGACGGTTCCGTCGCCCTGATCCTTCAGCGTCATGCTGGGAATGTCGATCGACGTCTTGTTGCCATCCTGATCGGACGCCATGCTGATGCCGGTCACCGTCAGAGTGTCACCGTCGCGCGTTTCGGATGCGGTCGTCGTAACCATGCCATACGCGCTGTTCATCGCCTTCCAGTCGGCCAGAACACCTTCAGGCGTTACATCGGCCAAGGCGGCGTTTCCGGCAATCAATGCGGCAAGCGCTGTGCTGCCTGCCAATGTCCATTTGTTCATAACGATACCTTCCTGCTGCAAATGATGCAAAAGCATCCGACGATGTTCATCTTTGGTCAAGTGGGGTTTCCCGCACGCTGCGGGGTCATACCAGCGATGCCGCCCCTGTGGAAGCAGGGGCGCGCAGTTCCTGTGCAGGATCGGCGCAAAACCGGATCACGTCGCGTTGAGCGTTGGCGTGAACAGCGACTCTGAAATCGAATATTGAAACCCCGCGACCTTGCGGTGATCATGTCCGCGTAAAGTCGGGGGCAGGGACGGGGGAAAAAGGATGAAGGACAAGGTTGTGGTCATCACCGGCGCAAGCCGGGGCATCGGGGCACAGGCGGTGCGGGTTTTCGCCGCTGCGGGTGCGCGGGTGGCGGTTCTGGCACGAAATGGCCCGGCGGCAAAGCAGCTGGCCGCCGAAGTGGGTGGCGGCGCATTTGGTCTGGCATGTGATGTGTCGGACTGGGCCTCGGTTTCGCAGGCGGTCGACGAAGTTGTTGCGGCGGCAGGACGCCTCGACGTGCTGATCAACAATGCGGGCGTCATCGACCCGATCGCGCGGCTGGCCGAGGCCGACCCGGACGCGTGGCGGGCCTGCATCGACACCAATCTGACCGGGGTCTTTTACGGTCTGCGGGCCGCCCTGCCGGTGATGAAAAAGCAGGGCTCGGGCACCATCATCACGGTGTCGTCCGGCGCGGCCCACAATGCGCTGGAGGGTTGGGGTGCATATTGTTCCAGCAAGGCAGGAGCGGCGATGCTGACCCGCGTGGCCCATCTGGAAGAAAGTGGTGCGGGGCTGCGGATCATGGGTCTGTCGCCCGGTACGGTTGCCACCGACATGCAGGTGCAGATCAGGGACAGCGGCGTAAACCCGGTCAGCCAGCTTGATGCGCGCGCCCACATTCCGGCCGATTGGGCGGCGCGCGCGTTGTTGTGGATGTGCAGCCCTGACGGTGCCGGTTTTGCAGGACAAGAGGTCAGCCTGCGCGACGAGGCCATTCGCCGCCGTGTCGGATTGATCGCGTGATCCGGGTCACGGTTGCGGGCGGCGTTGCGACAATCGTTCTGGACCGGCCCGAAAAGGCCAATGCATTGACGCGGGCGATGCTTGTCGCGCTGGACGATGCTTTGGCCCGCATCGGGGCCGAAGAGACCGGGGTTCTGGTGATCACCGGCGCGGGGCAGGTGTTCAGTGCGGGTGCCGATCTGGGTGAAATGGCAAGCGGACTGGGCGATGATCCTGTCTGGGGGCGGGTTTCCGGGCGGATTGCGGGATTGGATTGCCTGACCATCGCAGCGCTCAATGGCACGGCGGCAGGCGGCGCACTTGGGATGGTTCTGGCCTGTGATCTGCGGATCGCGGTGCCAGAGGCCGAGATATTCTATCCGGTCATGCGGCGGGGGTATCTGCCGCAGCCGGATGATCCGGCGCGGCTGGTGGCACTGGTCGGGCCGGCTCGGGCAAAACTGATCCTGATGGCCGGGGTCCGGGTCGCATCCGGTCAGGCGTTGGCATGGGGGCTGGTCGACCGCGTGGCCAGGGATGTTCTGGCCGAGGCTAAGGCGCTGGCCGCCGAAGTGATGGCGGCCCGACCGGGCCATGCCGCAGCAATCAAGGCGATGATCCCCGCCGGATGATCAAGCCGGATGATCACTTTGGCCGATCATCGGCCCTTGCAGGCCCCTTCGCTGTCGCAGGCGCGCGATTTCAGGGGCATTATGGCGCGGGGGCAGACTCTCCGGCGGGTATGTTCGGTCGGACAGATGGAGTTGAACAAGACAGGGCCGCGCAGCAACCGATGACGGATCGGGTCAGGTTGCTGCGCCCAAGGTCAGGATTTCGGCTTTTTCGGCGGCACGAAACGCTTGCTCGTGTCTTTGGCATCAATCTTGGGTCGCGCCGGTTTGGCACTGGCGGATTTCGTGAACGGGCGTGGTGATCCACCGTCCGCCGCGTGTGATTTATAGCCTGCCGCACGCGCCGGGCGGGCGTCTGTCCCACCGCCATGCGATTTGAAACCGGCGGCGCGGGGTTTTGCAGCGCCGTCGCCGGCCTTCTTGTCGCCCGTATTCCACCGCGGCTTTCCGCCATCACCGTCTGTCGCGCGGGGGGCATAGGGTTTGGACCCGGCATCATCCCGCTTGGCATAGGGTTTGCGCGCCCCGTCGCTGGCCGCCGCGCGGGGGGCATAGGGTTTGGCATCGCTGTCGCGTCTGGCGTAGGGCTTGGCAGGGCCATCCTCGCGCTTGACATAGGGTTTGCGCGGGCCGTCTGACGCGGCGCTGCGCG
>JBGSRQ010000277.1:0-3553 GCA_041737515.1 Rhodobacterales bacterium
GCACCAGAACCTGCCACCCCGCGCCCCGGGCTGATCGGCCGCCTGCTGGGCGCCAAAGCGCCTGCGAGATCCGCCGAAGAACCGCGCCGGATGTTTGACGATGCGATGCTGGAAAGCCTTGAGGAAGTGCTGATCGAGGCCGATATGGGGGTTGATACGGCGCTGCGCGTCGCCGCCAACATCGCCGAAGATCGCATGGGGCACCGGGTTTCCGCAACCGAGATCAAGCGGGCACTGGCTGCCGAAATCACCCGCATCATGGAACCCGTGGCCCGCCCCCTGCCGATTTACCCCACCCGCCCGCAGGTGGTGCTGGTGGTGGGCGTCAACGGATCCGGCAAGACCACGACCATCGGCAAACTTGCCAGCCAGTTCAAGGCCGCCGGAAAGTCGGTGGTGATTGCTGCAGGCGATACGTTCCGCGCGGCGGCGGTCGAACAGTTGCAGATCTGGGGTGAACGTGCCGGGGTGCCGGTGCTGACCGCCCCCGAAGGATCAGACCCCGCCAGCCTTGCCTTTGACGCAATGACCAAAGCACAGGCCAGCGGCGCGGATCTTTTGCTGATCGACACCGCAGGCCGCCTTCAGAACCGAGCCGACCTGATGGAGGAATTGACCAAGATCGTCCGCGTGATCCGCAAGAAAGATCCCGATGCGCCACATAACACCGTGTTGGTTCTTGATGCAACAACGGGTCAGAACGCCTTGAATCAGGTCGATATATTTCGCAAGCTCGCAGACGTTTCCGGCCTTGTGATGACCAAGCTGGATGGCACCGCCAAGGGCGGCGTTCTGGTGGCGCTTGCCGATAAGTTCGGTTTGCCGATCCATGCCATAGGCGTGGGCGAACAGATCGACGATCTGTCCCCATTCGATCCCGAAGATTTCGCCCGCGCGCTGGTCGGGCTTGAAGATTGATGATGCGCGCCCCCGCCGTGATCGTGGACCTGATCTTGACGCTGCAGACCGGCTTGGCAGGGGCGCAAAGCCCGGATGCGGCTGCTTGCACGGCTTCGCTGCAACGGTTGGCTCAGGTAACTGGCGTGTCCCCGATCGCGGCAATCGCCGCCGAAGCGCAGATCACGTCCGACGGCTGGTGCGGCCTGTCCGATGTCACGATCCCAACCAACAGCAAGTATCTGAGCTTTGGCATCGACGATTTGCAGTGGCGCGGCACGGATATGGCGCGCTTTGCCGCAGGCGGCCTGCCGCCGACTGCGCTCGATGTCCGGCTGACCGGCTTTCGCTTTCTGACCAATACGGGCGATCCGGTGATGACCTATCTGATGGCGCAGCAAAGCGGGGCCAAGGGAATCAGTGGCGATCTGTCGCTGATCTGGGATGCGGGCTCCAGCGAACTGGAGATGACCGCGCTGAACCTCGATTTTCCGGGGGAAAATACCATCGCGGTCACGGCGCGGTTCCGGGGTGTCGATCTGACCTCGCGTGCCACGATGCAGCAGAGCGTGGGTGGATTTGCACTGACGAAAGCGAAGGTTGATGTGCTGACCAACGGTCTGTTCGAGACTTACTTGTTGCTGCCGTTTGGCCAGTTGGTTCTGGGCGGCGCCGAAGATCCCGCAGCACAGGTGGCGGCGTTGAAAGCCGCTGCATCAGACCAGATTTCGAGTTTTCCGAACCCACCCTTCATGCCCGGTTCTACCGACGCACTAACGCAGCTGATCACCGACATGCCGAACCCCACCGGGCGTATCGTGCTGGATATCGACGCGCCCAACGGCCTTGGCCCGGCACAAACTGCGAAATTCGCGCTGTTCGGTATCCCGCAATCGCTGGATGAGGTCTGGCCGCTGTTCGGGTCGGCCCAAATCAGCGTGACTTATGCGCCCACGGCCCCGTGACGCAAGATGAGTGATTGGCTCCGGTCTCTGGAAGGAACGCCCGCCGGGCATGATCTGGCCATTGCACTGGCGCTTCTTGCGGCGCTTTTGCACGCCTTGTTCGGCGCGCTGCAAAAAGGTCGGCAAGACCCGTGGATGAGCCGCGCCGCGATTGACTTGAACTACGGCATCATTTCGCTGCCCTTCGCGCTTTTTGTCGTGCCCTGGCCCGAACCGCACCTGTGGCCCATCCTTGCCGGGGCCGTCGTTATTCACATCACTTACAAGGTCTTGCAAGCCATGACCTATGTGCGCGGTGCCTATACGGTGGTCTATCCGGTGGTGCGCGGCACCGGGCCCCTGTTTGCGGTCATCGGCGCGGGGATCATCTTTGGCGAGCATTTCAATCTGGGCCAATGGGGCGGGCTTGCGGTGTTGCTTTCGGGCATATTCGGGCTGGCGATCTATAATCTGCAAACCATCACGCTGGACCGCGACCGGATGATTCCAGCGCTTGGCTTTGCGGTGGCGACCGGGGCGATGGTTGCGATCTACACCACCTATGACGCTTACGGCATCCGCGCGACGGCAGACCCGTTCACGTTCCTTGCATGGTTTTTCCTGCTGGATGGATGGTTCATGCCGCTGGTCACCGCGCACCGCTGGCGCGCCCTGCCGCTGGACGAGGCCGTGCCCTTGCTGAAAAAGGGTGTGCTGGGCGCGTTTGTCGCCTATTTCAGTTTCGGGTCCATCATGCTGGCTACCCGGCTGGACAATGTGGGCGAGGCGGCGGTGCTGCGCGAAACTTCGACGGTCTTTGCGGCCCTGATCGGGTGGCTTGTGCTGGGCGAGAAAGTTGGCCGCGTGCGGCTGGGGCTGATGGCGCTGATCGCGCTGGGGGCGGTGATTGTGGAAGGGGCGGGCTGATGGCAGGGCGCAAAATCTCGACCGGGCTGAAGATGGCGCTGGAACTGGGGCCGGTGCTGGCATTCTTTGTGGGCTATCTTCTGGTCAAGGACCGGGTGTTCACTGTCGCGGGGGTTGATTATCCCGGTTTCATCGCGATCACAGCGTTGTTCGTGCCGCTGATGGTGGCCTCGACCTTGATCCTGTGGCGGCTGACGGGAAAGCTGTCGGCCATGCAGATCGTGACTCTGGTGGTGGTCGTGGTGTTCGGCGGACTGTCGGTCTGGCTGAAGGACGAGCGCTTCTTCAAGATGAAGCCGACAATGATTTATCTTTTGTTTGCAGGGGCTTTGGGGTTCGGCCTCTTGCGCGGCGAAAGCTATCTGAAGGCTGTTATGGGCGACGTTCTGCCCATGCGCGCCGAAGGCTGGATGATCCTGACCCGCCGCATCACGCTGTTCTTCTTCGGTCTTGCCGTGGCAAACGAGGTGATCTGGCGCAGCTTTTCCACCGAAACATGGGTCACGTTCAAGACCTTTGGCCTGACGGCGGCGCTGTTTGCATTCTTCATGACGCAGGGGCGGCTGATGGAGCGATACGCGGTTGAGGAGGACAAGGGGGACAAGGGGTAAGGATTGTGTGGCGCGTCTGATGTGGAGCGAACACTGCAGGCTGACGCGCGTTCGCTGGCCGGCAGATTGACCACGGTTCAGCGTCATCAGGCAAGGTGGCCCGGCTTTGCGCGCAATGCCCCTTACTGCGCGACCACCCCCTCCTCACCCACGGGCCTGGCCAGCAGCCGTGAC
>JBGSRQ010000287.1:0-2413 GCA_041737515.1 Rhodobacterales bacterium
CGAGCGGCACCACGCCGCTGGCGCAGATCGCGCGGGACGTAGGCTATCCCGATGCGTCAAGCTTTACCCGTGCGTTCCGCGAAGCCTACGGCCGCACCCCTGCGGCGTTTCGCAAAAAAGGCACGCTGGACCAGGTACAGACCCCGCCCCCCAACCGAGGAGAGATTGCGATGTATCCCATCACCACAGGCACCCATCCGGCCCGCCGTCTGGCCGCAATGCCGCACAAGGGTCCCTACCCCGAGATCAACCGCGCCTTTGAAAAGCTGGGCGCGGTGATCGCGGCGCGCGGGCTGTTTGCGCAGGCAGGGCACATGGTTGGCGTCTTTTATGACGATCCGTCCACCACCGCGCCCGCCGATCTGCGCAGCCACGCTGGGCTGGAGGTTCCCGCCGAGGTGGCGCTTGATACCCCATTGGAGGTGGTGATCCTGCCCGCCGGGCGGCATGCGGTCCTTACCTTCACCGGCCCCTATTCCGGGCTGCCGGCGGGGTATGATCAGCTTTATCGCGGCTGGCTGCCGACCTCGGGCGAAACACCCGCCGACACACCTGCGTTCGAGGTTTACCTGAATTCACCGATGGACACCCCGCAAGACAAGCTTGTGACCGAGATTTACCTGCCTCTGGATTAAGTCGAAGTGCGGCGCGGGGCCTCCTCTCCCCGCGCCGCAAGGTCTGGCGCCCGCTCCTCCCGGATCAGGCGCCGGGCCGGGCCTCAGACGCGCAATGCAGCGCGCCGAGTCGTCCGGTGTGACCTTGTGTCGCTCTCTGATAGAGTTATATTGTTCCAAAATCAACGACATTTTATGCAGAATGTTGCGCTGCAGCATTGTGACCTTTGCCACTGCAGCACGCGACCCTTGACGCCCCCGTCACTCTGACGCACACGTCAGGGGTTCGTACACCGGAGGCCGAAATGACCCGCACCGTCTATGTCAATGGCGACTACCTGCCCGAGGACGAGGCAAAGGTTTCGATCTTTGACCGGGGTTTTCTCATGGCCGACGGGGTGTATGAAGTGACCTCGGTTCTGGACGGCAAGCTGATTGATTTCGCGGGCCACATCCACCGGCTTGCGCGATCCTTGAGCGCGCTGGAGATGACGCCGCCCTGCGATGATGATGCGCTGCTTGCGATGCACCGTGAACTGGTGCGGCTGAACGGGATTGATCAGGGGATGATCTATCTGCAGATCACGCGCGGCAACCCGGGCGACCGGAGTTTTGTGTTCCCCGATCCGTCGCTGCCCGCCACCATTGTGGCCTTTACGCAAGACATTCCGAACCTTGCCGACGCACCCGCCGCGAAAACCGGGTTCAAGGTGATTTCGATTCCCGATCAACGCTGGGGCCGGGTTGATATCAAGACGGTGCAGCTTTTGTATCCGTCGATGGGCAAGATGATGGCGAAAAAGGCAGGGGCCGACGACAGCTGGTTCACCGCCGATGATGGTTCCATCACCGAGGGCACGTCAAACAACGCCTATATCGTCAAAGGCAACCGCATCATCACACGCCAGCTTTCCACCGACATCCTGCACGGCATCACCCGCGCCGCCGTGCTGCGCTTTGCTGCAGAGGCACAGTTCGTCGTTGAAGAACGCCCCTTTACCGTGGCCGAGGCACAGGCGGCGGACGAGGCGTTTTCCACCGCCGCCAGCATCTTCGTGATGCCCGTGGTCGAAATTGACGGGGCCACGATCGGAACCGGCAAACCGGGCCCCGTGGCTGTGCGGATGCGCGAGATCTATCTGGAAGAAATGCGACGCGCAGCAATCTGATAGCCATGTCCGCGCCAGAGTTTTCGACGGCGGGCCTGTGGCGCGGTGCACGCGACGCCGTGCCGCTGGGGTTCAGTATTCTGGCCTATGGCCTCGGCTTCGGGCTGGTCGCCAGTCAGGCGCTGATCCCGCTGGCGCAGGCAATGGCGATGAGCGTTGCGGTCTTTTCCGGCTCGGCCCAGCTTGCCGCGATCAACCTGATGGGATCGCCACATTTCACGATCACAGCACTGGTGGCGACGATTCTGGTGATCAACGCGCGGTATCTTCTGTTCGGCGCGGCACTTCGGCCATGGCTGGGGCAGACCACGCCCTTGCGCGCCTATGGCAGCCTTTTGCTGATGGGCGATGCGAACTGGATCATGGTCATGCGCGCGATTGACCGGGGAGAGGCCGACCGCGCCTATCTTCTGGGTTCCGGCGTGCCGTTGATGGTGGGCTGGCTGGCGGGCACCTGCATCGGAGTTGTGTCGGGGGAAGCGTTGCCCGATCCGCAGTCGCTGGGGCTGGATATGATGCTGCCCTGCTTTGCCGCCGCGATGATGGCTGCAATGGTCAGGGCACCTGCAAACCTTGTGCCGGTCGCTGTGGGCAGTGGCGCCGCGCTGGTCGGCGCGCCACTGGTGGGGG
>JBGSRQ010000323.1:0-1815 GCA_041737515.1 Rhodobacterales bacterium
GCCCGGCGCAGCCAGCTGGCAAGCGGCAAGGGTCAGGCACAGGAAAAGGGCGGTCAGACGGCGCATGCGGCTCGGGCGTTCGGGATGATGTGATGCGCGCACCATGCGGTGCGTCCCCCCGTGATGCAAGGCGTTTCCATCGCGGCGTTTCGATCGGGCGTGCGCGCAATCGCGCCGGATCAATAGGGGGCGGGATGCACCCGGTAAACGTCGGCGATGTCGGCCAGAACTTCTGCTGATAGCACCAGCCCTGCCGCCCCGATATTGGTGCGCAACTGATCCAGTGTGGTTGCGCCGATGATCGGGATCGTGGAAAACGGCCTGCTGCGGCAAAAGGCCAGCGCCATCTGGCATGGGTCGAGCCCGTGTTTCAGCGCGATGCCAAGATAGGCCGAAACGGCGGGAAACATCTGCGGCGTGACCCGCCCGCCCAAGGCAGGTGTTGGCACCCGGCGCGTGCCCTCGGGGATCACATCGCCTGCGTATTTGCCCGACAAGAGCCCGCATGCAAGGGGCGAGAAGGCCAGCAAAGGCATATCCTCCATCACCGACAATTCAGCCCAGTCGCTGTCGAACTGGCGGCACAAAAGCGAGTATTCGTTCTGGATTGTCGCCATGCGCGGCAGGCCGATCTCATCCGCCAGCCGCAGCCATTGCGCGGTGCCCCAGACGGTTTCGTTGGAAAGACCGATCGCGCGAAGCTTGCCTTCGGCCACAAGGTCGGCGGCGGCACGCAGAACGTCGCGCATCTCGTCCAGGGTCTGCGCGCGGGTGTCGGTTGGCGCATAATCCCAGATCCTGCGGAAGTGATAGGCGCCCCGGTTCGCCCAATGCAGTTGATAAAGGTCGATGTAATCGGTCTTGAGCCGCTTCAGTGACCCCTCGACCGCCGCGCGCAGCACGGCGCCTGTGATGCGCGCGCCGCCCCGGATAAATGCGTTGCCTTCGCCCGAAATCTTGGTTGCCAGAACGACCTTGTCACGTCCGCCGCGCGCAAACCATGTGCCGATGATGGATTCGGTATCGCCGACGGTTGCGGCGCTGACCGGATTTGTCGGATACATTTCTGCGGTATCCCAGAAGTTGATCCCGTGTTCCAGCGCCATCGCGATCTGGTCATGCGCCTGGCTCTGGCTGTTCTGGGTGCCCCAGGTCATCGTGCCAAGGCACAGTTCCGATACCGTCATTCCGGTCTGGCCAAGGGCAAGCATCTGCACAAGATTTCCTTTCGATTTCGTGTCTTACCCTAGCGGTGGGCGCGCGCTTGGCAAGATGCGCGCGGGCTTTGCTTGTCGCAAAGCCGTGACAGGGTGATGACGGCTGCCGATGCCGCTTGAGAACATAATGCGAACATGCGACGTTGCGGCATGGCGAATCCTCTGGCCCATCTTTACGCCCCGAAGGCGCGGCCGATGCAGCGGCTGGTTGGCGATCTGGCGCTTGCCCGCGGCCGGGTGCATGAGTTTTGCGGCCCCACCCGGCGCACTCTGGCCGCGATGCTGATGGGCGAATGCAGCGGCACGGTGATCTGGATCGGGGCGGGGTGGATACCGGAACGGCTTTATGCGCCGGGTCTGTGCGAATTTGCCGAACCGTCGCGCATCATCTTTGCGATGGCGCGCCGACCCGAGGATCTGATGTGGTCGGCCGAGGAATGTCTGCGCTCGGGTGCGGCACCCTTGGTGATCGCCGATCTTCCGGGCATCCCGTCTCTGACCCCGGTGCGCCGGTTGCATCTGGCCGCCGAAACCGGGGCCGAGACGGCCCAAGGGCGCAGGCCGCCGCCTCTGGGCATTGTGCTGACCCCCGGCGAAG
>JBGSRQ010000036.1:0-9723 GCA_041737515.1 Rhodobacterales bacterium
CCCCTGCAAAAACCACTCCGATTGAAGTGCGAGGCGCCGGGGTGGACCCGGCGCTTTCCACCTATGCCGCCCGGTGGCGGGCTGCGGTCGGCTAAGAGCACGCGAATTTCACCACCATGTCACACTGCAAGGTTGACGCAAGGGAAGTGGGTTGCGCAGACTGTAAAGATGCGCGGCGCCGGGAGGGGCGTTTCGCAATGCCTTTGACGAGATATTTTCGGCATACACCAGGGGGGACCAACATGCTTGACGCTAGCGTGCAAAGTGATGTGACGCAGCTGCTTTCCGGGTTTGGTGCGGCGCTTGAGGCCGGCGATATTGCCAGCGCCACTGCTTTTTTTCAGGATGATTGCTATTGGCGCGATCTGGTGACGTTCACCTGGAACATCCATACCGCCGAAGGCAAGGACGCCATCGCCGACATGCTGACCCACCAGCTTGCCGGCACCAAGCCGACCGGCTGGCGCGTGGCCGAGGGTGAGACAGCCACCGAAGACTGCGGCATTGCGACCGCCTGGATCGAGTTTGAGACCGCCCTTGCGCGCGGCTATGGCCTGATCCGCATCAGGGACGGCAAGATCTGGACGCTGCTGACCACGATGGTCGAATTGAAAGGACACGAAGAGGCCAAGGGCTTTTCCCGGCCCATGGGCGCAAAACACGGTGCCGACAAGAACCGCCCAACCTGGAAGGAAGACCGCGAGGCGGAAGCGCGCGATCTGGGTTACAAGACCCAGCCCCAGGTTCTGATCATCGGCGGCGGGCAGGGCGGTATTGCGCTTGGCGCGCGGCTGCGGCAGTTGGATGTGCCGACGATCATCGTGGAAAAGAACGACCGTCCGGGCGACAGCTGGCGCAACCGCTACAAGTCTTTGTGTCTGCATGACCCGGTCTGGTATGACCACCTGCCCTACATCAAGTTCCCGGAAAACTGGCCGGTTTTTGCGCCGAAAGACAAGATCGGCGACTGGCTGGAAATGTATACCAAGGTGATGGAGCTGAACTATTGGTCCCGCACCACCTGCAAACACGCCAGCTATGATGCCGCCAAAAAGGAATGGACGGTTGTGGTGGACCGCGACGGCGCAGATGTGACGCTGCACCCCAAAGAATTGGTGCTGGCCACCGGCATGTCGGCCAAGGCAAACATGCCCAGCTTTCCGGGCATGGACAGTTTCAAGGGCGATCAGCATCATTCATCCAGACACCCCGGCCCGGATGCGTATCGCGGCAAGAAGGCGGTTGTGATCGGGTCCAACAACTCGGCGCATGATATCTGTGCGGCGCTTTGGGAAAACGATGTTGATGTGACAATGGTGCAGCGGTCATCGACCCATATCGTGCGGTCGGACACGCTGATGGATGTGGGTCTTGGCGGGCTTTATTCCGAGGCTGCGGTAAGGTCGGGCATGACGACCGAAAAAGCCGATCTGATCTTTGCGTCCCTGCCCTACGCCATTCTGCACGAGTTCCAGATCCCGCTCTATGACAAGATGAAAGAGATCGACGCTGATTTCTACGCGGGCCTGGAAAAAGCCGGGTTCTGGCTGGACTGGGGGCCGGACGGTTCAGGGCTGTTCATGAAATACCTGCGGCGCGGGTCGGGGTATTACATCGACGTGGGTGCCAGCCAGTTGATCATAGACGGCAAGATCAAGCTGGCACATGGCAACGTGAAAGAGATCGTGACCGACGGCGTGGTGCTGGAAGATGGCACCAAACTGGAGGCCGATCTGATCGTTTATGCCACGGGATACGGCTCGATGAACGGATGGGCCGCCGATCTGATCGGCAAGGATGTGGCCGACAAGGTGGGCAAATGCTGGGGTCTGGGGTCAGACACGCCCAAGGACCCGGGCCCGTGGGTGGGCGAGCAACGCAACATGTGGAAGCCCACGCAGCAAGAAGGGCTGTGGTTCCACGGCGGCAACCTGCACCAGTCGCGGCACTATTCGCAGTTCCTTGCGCTGCAACTGAAAGCCCGGATGGAGGGCATTGCAGGTAATGTCTACGGCACCCCGCAAACCCATCATCCGGGATGACGGCGAAGCCAGAAGTTTTGACGCCAGACCCTAGATCGGAAGCGGGGCATTCTCGCTTTCGTTCTTCAACTCGACTGCCGTGAACATCATCGTCGTGGTGCCCACGTTTTCCAGATTGTGCAGGGCGAATTCGCCCCTTTTAACATGATAGAAATGGGTCAGACCCGCTGGATAATCACTTTCATAGGTGGTGCCATCATAGGTGCGCTGCAGGAAACGGCCCGGCGTCAGGGCGGTCCAGAAATAAGTCAGAACGTGGCGATGCGCAGGCAACTTTTCACCGGGCCGAAGAGTGATGTTCCAGACGCGGACTGAATCGTTTTCAAACGTCAGCGTGCTGCCAATGCGGCCGTTGAATTCGTTCCGGCGGAATTCCTGAATGATCTCGGTCGACCAGCCGTCAAACCCTTCGGTCTGCAATTCGCCCGAACGGAAAATGTCGCTGCGCGCAGATGTATCGGCCATGCCCGGCATCCTTCAATCCGAAAAAAGGTAGGTGCTGATCGTTTCCATATGCCGCTGCATCATGTCGCTGGCCTTTTGCGGATCACGCGCGGCGATGGCCGCATAAATTTCGGCGTGCTGATCACAATAGACCTGCCGGCGTTCAGGCGAAAAGCGCCGCCGCTTCAGCACGATCCATTGCTCACGCGTGCGGATGGCTTTCAGGATGTCATGCAGCGTGGTCAGAAAATCGTTGCGGGTGCTGGCGAAGATGCGCTTGTGAAATTCGGAATCCCACGCCTCGAACGCCTCGGTTTCGGGTGAGGCTGTGGCCAGTTCATGTGCGTTGCGGATCGCGATCAGATCGGCCTGCCGGGCGTTCGCGGCCGCCACCGCAGCCGCCTTGGGCTCCACGATCATGCGGACTTTCATGATGTCTGCGGGACTGGTGCCCGAAATGCGCTGCAAGACCGCCGAAAGCGTTTCCTGATCGTCGCCAGAAGCATCCAGATTGGCAAGGCCCGTCATATTGCCCCAACCTCTTGCAGCCCGTTCCCGCCAAAAAGGTTGCGGCTGCGCACCGAGAGATGCAACTTCATCGCCTCGGCGGCCATGCTGGGGCTGCGGGCGTGAAGAGCTGCCAGAATGTCGGCATGCTGGGCGTTGCATTCCACCCGACGCGCCTCGGTGAAGGCACTTTTGCGGATGGCAAGCACCGCCGGATTGCGCCGCATGATCACCATGATGGTGTTCAGATTGCGCAGAAACTCATTGTGGGCTGCCAGGAAAAGCTTGTCATGGAACGCCATGTCCAATCGCTCGAAGGCCGCCATTTCGATGGCATCTATGGCTTGGGCGTGGATGGCATCCAGTTCAACGAGTTGCTGATCACTGGCGTTGATCGCTGCTGCCGCTGCCGCTTGCGGTTCGATGATCAGCCGCATGTTCATGATGTCATACGGGCTGATCTCGTTCAGGCGGCGGACGATGTCGGCAAGATCACCCTCTTGCTGCGCCACGCTTTCGCGGATCAGCGTACCGCGTCCGACATGACGCACGACGATGCCTTCGTCAGACAGTTCTGCTATGGCCCGGCGAACTGTATTCCGGGCCACATCGTAATGCGTTGCCAGATCACGCTCATTCGGCAATTGTTGCGTTGCCCGCCACTCGCCGGCCGCGATTCTGGCGCGCAGGGACTGCACGATTTCAGATGACTTGAATCCCACCATTGCCTCTTGTCCGGCACAGATATGAACCATATTGGTATAGCGGTTTTGTTGATGTGAAAAGCTGGAAAACGCTATTAGCTTCACTTTCTACGGAAAAACGGAAAAATCTGTTGTCGCCTTGACGACTCGCCGTTAACGTCCAGAAATGAACCAAAATCGATATAGGTTCATTCCGGGGGGGGAGTTGACTTGAAATTCGCGACATTCATCGCTTCGGGCGAGCGTTGTATCGGCGTGGTTGATACGGCGTCACAGACGGTGCGACGCTATGATCTTTCCGCGTCAGAGGCCCGCGAAGGTGTGCTGGCCTTGATCAACCGTTCGCCCCTGCCCGACCTGCTGCCCGCAATTCCGCTTGATGCGGTGACGCTGGAAGCCCCCGTTCCACGCCCGCGCCGCAACATCTTTTGCGTCGGCAAGAATTACCATGCCCACGCGCAGGAGTTTGCGAAAAGCGGATTTGATTCCAGTGCCGCCGTGTCGGTGGTGCCGAAGGACCCGATCATCTTTTCCAAGGTGCCCGACTGTGTGACCGGGCCGGGTGCAGAGATCCGCATTGATGCCGCTGTGTCGTCCGCAATTGATTACGAGGCGGAACTGGCCGTGATCATCGGCAAATCCGGGCGCGGCATCACCGCGGCGCTGGCGATGGATCACGTCTGGGGCTATACCATTGTCAACGATGTGACGGCCCGCGATCTGCAAGGCAAATACAGCCAGTGGCTGATCGGCAAGTCGCAGGACAGTTTCTGCCCGATGGGCCCTTGGGTGGTCACGGCGGATGAGGTGGATCTGGCGCAGGTTTCGGTGCGGTGCTTGGTCAACGGCGAGATGCGGCAGAATGCGCGGGTTTCGGACCTGATCTTTGATATTCCCACGCTGATCGAAACGCTGTCGGCGGGAATGACGTTGAACGCAGGTGACATCATTGCCACCGGCACGCCTGCAGGGGTTGGCATCGGCTTTACCCCGCCGAAATATCTGGTGGCGGGCGATGTGGTCCGGGTCGAAATTGACGGGATCGGACATCTGGAAAATCCGGTCGTCACGACATGAGCAACGGCGCCACCCTTATAATGGCCGACAGGCAGGGCGACGGATTTCCCGTCGTGTTGCTGCACGGATTGGGCGGGTCGTCCAATACGTTTCAGACAGTAATGGACGCGCTGCGCCCCTACCGTGCCTTGCGTCCCGACCTTCCGGCAGCGGCGCGATCCTACTTTCCGGCGCAAACGGTCAGTATGGCATCGATGGCGCAGGATATCTGCGACTGGATCGACGACGAAGGGATCACGCGCTTTGCGCTGTGCGGCCATTCGCTTGGCACAATACTGTGCCAGATGATTGCCGCGCGCTGGCCGGGCCGGGTGTCGGGAATGGTGCTGTTCGGGGCGATCACCACGCCTGCCGATGTGTCGCGCACAGGTTTGCGGGCGCGCGCCGAACTGGCGCGCAAGGACGGCATGGCGGGAATTGCCGATCAGATCATCGACGCTTCGCTTTCGGCATCAACGCATCGCGAAAATCCCGCCGCCGTGGCCTTCGTGCGCGAAAGCCTGATGCGGCAGCCCGCGCAGGGTTATGCCGCGATGTGCGACGCGCTGGCAGAAGCGCGGCTGGTCGACGCTTTGAAGATCGACGCGCCGACGCTGCTGATCACCGGGCAAGATGATCCGGTATCGCCGCCCAGCATGGCGCGGCAGTTGGGGAACGCGATCCGCGATGCCACGGTCGAGGTTCTGCCCGGCTGCGGGCATTGGGTCACATTGGAAAAGCCGTTGGAAAGCCGGGCGCTGATGGCCGCTTTCCTGGCAAGTCACACACATTAGGCGCCGCAACGCGCCGGAGTCGGGAGGATCGGATGGCAGAGGCAGACTGGAACGGAAATGGCGGCGGCGAGACGGTGTTTACAAACGTCCGCATCCTCGATGCCACCGGCGAGATGCCTTACACGGGCGAGGTGACCGTGCGCGGCAACCGCATCGCACGGGTCAGCCGGGGTGGTGCGCGCTTTGGCAGCAGCAGCTATGGCGGATCAACCGTGATTGACGGCATGGGTGCCACCCTGATGCCAGGCATGATCGACGCGCATCTGCACCTTTCGTGGAACAACGCGCCCGGCATTGACCCGATCCAGATGATGGAACTCGAAGAGCATATGCTGGTCACGATGGAGATGGCAAAGCTGGTCCTGGACGCGGGCTTTACCGCTGGGCGTGGCGCGGCGGCGGCAAAGCCACGGCTTGACGTGGTGGCCAAGAAATTCATCAATCAGGGGCGCTTTCCCGGCCCGCGCTATCTGGCCGCCGGGCCCGAGATCACCACCGTCGGCGGCCTTGGCGACGCCGCCCCAAGCCATATCCCGCACGAGGGGCTTAATCTGGGGCTGGTGGTTTCCGGCCCCGAAGAAATTCGCCGCACCGTGCGGCAGTTGATCAAATATGGCGTCGACAGCATCAAGCTGAACCTGTCGGGCGAGGCGATTACCGGCATGGGGGCCGAGGAAACCCCGATGTCGGAAGAAGAGGTCGCGATGGCTTGTTCCGAGGCGCGCTGCCGCAACAAGACGCTGTCGGCGCATGCGCGATCCTCCGGGTCGGTCAAGCAGTGCATCCGACATGGGATCACCAACATTTATCACGCCAGTTTTGCCGATGAAGAGGCGCTGGATATGCTGGAGGCGGTCAAGGACAAACACTTCGTCGCCCCCGGCATTGCCTGGCTGATCAACACCGCGCGCCATGCCGAGGAATGGGGCATCAAGCCCGGCAGCCGAGTTGCGATGGAATACGAGCGCGAGTTGGAGATGTGTGTGGCCACGATGAAAAAGATGCACCGTCGCGGCATCCGCATCTGCATCGGCGGCGATTACGGCTTTGCCTGGACGCCGCAGGGCACCAACGCCAAGGATATTCAGACTTTTGTGGAAATGCTGGGCTTTTCGCCGATGGAAGCGATTCAGGCCGGCACGAAGTACGGCGGTCAGATCATGGCGATGGGCGACGAGCTTGGCATGATCAAGGAAGGCTATCTGGCCGACATGCTGCTGATCGACGGTGACCCGATTTCAGATGTGCGCATCCTGCAGGATCACAAGCGAATTCTGGCGATCATGAAGGATGGCAAGTTCCACAAGGCCCCGCAGGCCAATGACCAGCGCCGGCGTCTGATCGCATGAGCGATCTGCGCGCCAGCCCCACAGCCTCGGCTGCCCTGACTGCACGGCAGGGCTGGGGGCTTGTGGCCGGGGTGCTGGCGCTTGTGCTGGCCTGGATGGTTTTCGCGCAATGGCCGGAATGGCTGAATGCGGTGCTGATCTCCAAAAAGGCATTTCTCAGCGCCATTTTGAACGGGCTGACGCTGGCCGGGCTGTATTTTCTTGTGGCTAGCGGGTTTACCCTGATTTTCGGGCTGATGCGGAACGTCAATCTGGCGCACGGGTCGCTGTATCTGCTGGGCGCCTATCTGGGGTACGAGGTGGCCAGTCGCACTGGCTATTGGCTGCTGGGTGTGGCGGCGGCCTTCGTGATCATGGCTGTGGTCGGCGTCGTGATGCAGGTGCTGGTGTTCCGGCGGCTGGAGGGCGACGATCTGCGGCAAACCCTTGTCAGCATTGGGATTTCCATCGTGGCAGCAGATCTGATGCTGGCGGTCTGGTCGGGCGGCACCTATCAGATACTGACGCCGGACTGGCTATCGGGGTCGATCAAGTTGCCCATTGTGACGGCGGTGAAATCCAGCGGGGCAGAGGTCTATCTGAGCTATCCCCTTTACCGTCTGGTCGTTCTGGTGCTGGCGGTGGTGATCGGTATCGGCTTGTGGCTTTTGCTTAACCGCACCCGTGTGGGCATGATGATCCGTGCGGGCGTGGATGACCGGGCGATGCTTTCCGCGTCGGGGGTCAACGTGCATTATGTCTTTGCCGCGGTCTTTGCGATGGGCGCGGGACTGGCGGGGCTGGCGGGGGTGATTGGCGGATCGGCTCTGTCGGTCGCGCCGGGCGAGGATGTGCGCTATCTGCTGGCAAGCCTTGTTGTCGTCATCGTCGGCGGAATGGGGTCAATCAGCGGGGCAGCGATTGGCGCGCTGCTGATCGGATTGGCCGAGCAGATCGGGTTGGTTTATTTTCCGACTTACGGCGTAGTGCTGACCTTTGTGATCATGGTTGTGACGCTGGCAATCCGGCCACAGGGCATCATGGGCAAACGGCTATGAGCATGGGTGATCTGATCACACCGCAGGCGCCTGGACTGGTGCGGAAAATCGGTGCTGCGCATCTGGTGCTGGCGGCGGCGCTGGTGTTGTTTCCGGCGGTGGCGTCGGACTTTTTCCTGACGCAGATCGGCGGCTATTCCCTGCTGTTCGGAATGATTGCCTTGTCGCTGATGGTGCTGGCCGGATACGGCGGCATGGTTTCGTTGGCGCAACTTACCATTGCCGGGGTTGCCGGATATGGCGTCGCGATCTTTGGCGAAAACAGCGCGGGCGTGATGGGCTTTGGCTGGCCGTGGTGGCTGGTGGTGCCGGTTGCGGTCGGGTTGGCTGCGGTAGCGTCAGCGCTGATCGGGTGGGTCGCGGTGCGGACCGAGGGCATCTACACGATCATGATCACGCTGGCCGTGGCGACCGCGTCCTTCTATTTCGCGCAGCAGAATTATACCTTGTTCAACGGATTTCCGGGCTATGCGGGCATCCGCGCTCCCGAGGTATTCGGGGTGAACTGGCGCGATCCGATGCCATTCTACTATCTGTGCCTTGGGGTCGCGGTGCTGTGCTATGGGGCCGTGCTGTACGGGGCGCGGTCGACCTTTGGCCTGACGTTGCAAGCCACACGGGACAATCAGCGCCGGATGCGCGCCATCGGCTATGACACGACCGCGCACAAGGTCTTCGCGTGGTTCCTGGCAGGGATCATCGCGGGGCTGGCGGGGGTGTTGCTGGTCTGGTTTCAGGGCCGCATCAGCCCGGGCACCATTGGCGTGGGACCAGCGATCAACATCCTGATCATCGCCGTGATCGGCGGTCTGCGCCATCCGATCGGCCCGTTCATCGGTGCGGTTCTGGTGGTGATGCTGCAAACCTTTGCCATTGATATCGTTGGGGCGGAACGCTTCAACACGCTGATCGGATTGGTTTTTCTGGTGATCGTCTTTGCATCGCCAGATGGAGTGCTGGGGTTGTGGGAAAAGGCAAAGCCACATCTTGCCCAACGCTCGCTACGACCGGACCCGTAAGGGCCGCACAAACGCAACGACCCGTGAAAACCTTAGGGAGGACAACATGCGGATCACGAAAAGACAGATGCTGGCGCTGACGTTGACCAGCGCATTGACATTGCCGGGCATCGCCTTGGCAGATGAAGCCCCCATCAAGATCGGACTTCTGGCCACATTCGAAGGCGCGTTCACCGTGCTGGGCGAAGACTCGGCCCGGGGTGCGGAAGTGGCGATCAACGAGTTCAAGGGCATGGCCGGCGGCCATCCGATAGAGATCATTCGCGGATCGTCCGACGCCTCCCCCGACAGCGCCGTGCGCGCCGCCCGCAAGTTGGTGGAGCAGGACGGTGTGACGATCCTTGTGGGCCCGCTTTCAGGTGACGAAGGTGTAGCCGTCAAGGATTACGCCAAGACCCAGCCGAATGTGACGTTCATCAACGGATCATCGGCGGCTCAGGATACCACCTTGCGCGACCCGGCCGAAAACTTCTTCCGCTTCTCGACTGACGGGGCGCAGTGGATGGCGGGCCTGGGCACTTATGTGTTCAACGAAAAGGGTTACAGGACCGTAGCAACCGTGGCCGAGGATTACTCGTTCCCCTATACGCAGGTGTTTGGTTTCATGGCCGAATTCTGCAAGGCGGGCGGCAAGGTTCCGTCAAAATCATGGGTGCCGATCGGCAACAAGGATTACGCATCGGTCATCGCGGCAATCCCCGATGAAGTCGATGCGATCTATGTCGCCTTGGGCGGGGCCGATGCGGTGAACTTCCTGACGCAATATCAGGC
>JBGSRQ010000393.1:0-4905 GCA_041737515.1 Rhodobacterales bacterium
GGACGCGAGCCCGGCGCGCCGAGGCCATCGCGATGTTGCGGCGCGGGGCCAGCCTGCAGGAGGTGGCACTGGCCTGCGATCTGCACACGCGCACTGTGTCGAATTACCGCGCCGAGATCGAGGCCGAGACCGGATCGCGGCAAATGAAGCTGGGGTTTTGACAAACAGCCCCTCGATCTGCCAGAGTGCGGCGTAATCAAGACATATTATGCCATCTGATCCGCGCTGACACCGAAAGGTTTCAAGGGCGATAAGGCCAGCTCAATTTGCGATTGTCCGAGGGCAAGAACCCCCGGAGTGTAGCTTTCATGCAGATCAAGAACCACAGGCTGGTCGATGCGCCCTATCTTCAGGCGCGCGTCATGGGGGGCGTCATCACCCCCGAGGTCGTGGTGTTGCATGACACGGCCGGACGTCTGGACCGGTTCAACAGCCGCGACTATCTGGTCACGACCGCCAAGGCGTCGGTTCACTTTGTGGTCGAGATCGACGGCACGATCAGCCAGTTGGTGCCGACCAACCGCCGGGCCGGGCACGCCGGGCAATCCAGCTATCATGGCCGGGCCGATGTGAACGCATTTTCTGTCGGGATCGAGATCGTCAATCCGGGCCGGATGACCCGGATGGTCGGCGGCGGTGCAAGGGCATGGTTCGGGCAAGAATTCGGGTTCGGCCAATCCATCCACCCCATTGCCGAGGCGACCACGAAGGAACACGGCTCGGGCGTCTGGATGGCTTACAAACCCGAGCAGATCGAGGCCGTGACGGCGCTGCTTGAGGCGCTGTTCGCATCGATCAGGACGCTGCGCGACATCACGACCCATTGGTACATCAGCCCCGGTCGGAAGGTCGACACGAACCCGCTGTTCCCGTTGGAGGCGATCCGGTCCCGCATTCTGGGCCGTGATGACCCCGCGCTGATTGCGGCGCATGAGGGCTCATTGGCAGTCCCTGAGCGCTATGTGCGCATCGATGTGCCGGGCAGCACCTTGAATGTGCGGACCTGGCCAAGCTTCAACCCCAACACCTTTGCCGCAGCGCCTGACGGTGCCGTGCTGCAGGTTCTGCGCGAGGGCGTCTTCGGCGGCGTCCTGTGGCGCTGCATCCGATTTGACGGCCGCGAGGGCTGGGTTGTCGCCCGTTACACCGAGACCGTGAAACCTTGAAAGGACCAACCATGCCACCGTTCGAATTCAAATCAGCCCTTGCCTCCAAGGGCGTCTGGGGCGGGATCGTCGCCGTCATCGCCGGTGTTCTGGGCCTGCTGGGCTATACCCTGACACCTGCCGATCAGCTTGACCTGGTTGGGCTGCTGTCGGCCATCGTCAGCGCGGTGGGCGGCATCGTCGCGATCTGGGGGCGGATCGTCGCCACCAAGCGCATCGGCTGACGGTGTGAATCAACCGATGTTCACATTTGATCTGACCGTCACCTTGTCGTTCGTGCTGTCGATTGCCGTGCTGATCTACACCTGGTGGCGCACCCGCGACAACAACACCGAGGCCAAGTTCAAGGCCGGGAGCGAGCGCATGGACCGCCACGAGAACAGGCTGAATTCGGTCGAGCAGACGCTGCGCACCCTGCCTGACAAGGATGCGTTTCATGACCTGCGGGTGTCGATGGAGCGCCTGCAGGGCGATCTGCGCACCACGGCAGCCGTGATGGAGGCCAACAAACAGACGACGCAAAAGCTGGACGGTGTTGTCGGCCGCATCGAAAATTACCTGCTGGAGACCAAGAAGTGAACGATTACGCCCAGACCCTGCGCCGCCATCAACGCCTGGCCATCCTGCGCCATCTTGAGGCAATTCCGGAATACACCGGCAACGCCTCGATCCTGCAGGATGTATTGCGCGGCTTGGGGCTGCCGGTGACACGCGACCAGATCACGTCCGAGCTGGTCTGGCTGCGCGAGCAGGGCTTTGTCGCGTTTGACGGCATGTCGGATTTTCTGGTGGTGACCGCCACGTCACGCGGCATCGAGATCGCGCGGGGGCAATCGACACATCCCGAGGTTCAGCGCCCCAGTCCGCGAGGCTGACCCGATGCCCAGCCCCCGCAAGGTGAACCTGCTTCCCCCCGATCTGAAGTCCTGGCTTGAAGCTGAACTGCGCGCGCGCGGGTTTGGCGGGTATGAGGAGATCGCCGAGGCGCTGAACTGGAAGCTGGAAGAGGCAGGGCTGGAGCTGCGCATCCAGAAAAGTGCGATCCACACCTATGGCACCGAATATGCCGAGTTCGTGAAAGTGCAGGAGTCGGCATCGGCATGGGCGGCCGAATGGATGACCGAGTCGGGAATCGGCGAAGAGGCCAAGCGCCACAACGTACTGTTCCAGATGATCACGGCGCTGGCCTTCAAGGTCATGCAAGCGCAGATGATCAAGGAAGGTGCCGAAATCGACCCCAAGGAGTTGCATTTCCTTGGCCGTATGATGAAGGACATCATGTCGTCTTCGGGCATCCGCGAGCAACTGGCGGCCGCCGAGCGCAATGCGCAATCCGCCCGTCTGGATCAAGCGGTGGAAAACGGCGAAGTGACAGAGGATTTTCGGGCCGAGGCGCGCCGGATCATGGGGTTCGCATGAGCCGGGACGTGGAGATCGGCGTCGTGACACTGGTTGCCGCCAGTGCATGGCGTGACGCCGGCTGGATCGAGCGCGCCTGCGCCGTGATGTTCGGGATCCACCAGACCAGCGATCACCTGGGCTATATTTTCCGGATTTCCTGGTGGCGCGCCCGCCCCTATCTGGTTTCCGTCCGCGAGGCCCGTTGATGGCCGCCGTGGTGCCAGACCGCCCGATCATCGACTTCCTGCCCTACCAGAAGGCATGGATTGCGGATGATGCGCGCTTCAAAATCGGGATGATCACGCGCCGTGGTGGCAAGACCTTCGGGTCGATGGGCGAGATCGTGGCCGATTGCACGCAAGCCGAGATTGACCAGCACAAGACCAAATGGACCATCCTGTCACGGTCGGAAAACACCGCCAAAGAGGCTGTCAATGACGCATTGAAGCCTATGGTAAAAGCCTATTACGAAGTGCTTTCAGGTCTTTCCCGGCGGGGTCAGCCAGTGTTCGAGGAGGGCGAGTTCCACGTGCCCGCGCACCGTGAGGAAATCTCGGCCGGTGGGCAGACAGCAATGATCGACGTGGCCGAGGCGACGTACAAGACGCAGGAGATCACGTTTCCCGGTGGCAGCCGAATCGTCGCCCTGTCGGCCAGTCCGGACGCCGCACGGGGTTTTGGCGGCAACCTCCTGCTGGATGAGTTCGCGTTTCACCGTGACAGCCGCCGGATCTGGGGCAGCGCCTTTCCGGTCGCCGTGCGCGGCAAGCACAAGATCCGTGTGATCAGCACGCCGAACGGAAAAGGCAACAAGTTCTACGAACTGATGACCGCCGAAGACAACGGCTGGTCGCGCCATCATGTCGACATCTACGAGGCTGTCCGCCAGGGGCTGGACGTCAACATTGATGAGGTTCGAAAGGGGCTGGCCGACGAGGACGCATGGCAACAGGAATTCGAGCTGAAGTGGCTGGATGCCGCCAGTGCGTGGCTCGATTATGATCTGATCAGCGGTGTGGAGCATCCGGCGGCGGGCGTACCCGGTCTTTACCAGGGCGGGCCGTGTTTCAGCGGTGAAGACATCGCCGCGCGCAACGACCTGTTCGTGCTACCGGTGTTGGAGGCCGTAGGTGATGTTCTGTGGTTGCGCGAGATGATCGTGCGCAAGCGGATCAGCTTTGCCGAGCAGGATGCGATCCGGGCCGAGATGTTCCGCAAATACCGCATTGTGCGGCACCGGATGGACCAGACCGGGATGGGTGAAAAGCCTGTCGAAGATGCCAGGCGCGCGCACGGACAGGACCGGGTCGAGGGTGTTTTGTTCACCGGACCGAACCGGCTGGACCTTGCGACCCGGATCAAGGAGGCGTTCGAGGACCGTAAAGCCCGGATCCCGCAGGGGGATGTGATCCTGCGCGCTGATCTGCATTCGATCCAGTCGAGCGTCGGGCCCACGGGCGTGCGCCGTCTTGTGGCCGATGGCGAAACCGATGGCCACGCCGACCGGTTCTGGGCCTTGGCGCTGGCGATCAGCGGGGCCGCGTCGAACTATCAGCCGTTTGATTACCGGTCTGTGCCACGTCACGGCGGCGACGACTTTGACCGCGACGTGCGGACAACCGCTGGCTTTGCCGCGCGAAAGGGGATTTTCTGATGCCTATCTATGATCAGTATGGCAACTTGGTGCGCCCTGCGATGCTGACCAAGCCACAGGCCGAACCGGGAATGACCGGCGTTCGCAACGCCTGGCAAAGCTCGGTCGCGTCCGGGTTGACGCCGCAGCGCCTGGCCTCGATCCTGCGGGCCTGCGATGATGGCCAGATCGAAGACTTCCTTGTGCTTGCCGAAGAGATGGAAGAGCGCGATCCCCACTATTTTTCGGTTCTGGGGATGCGCAAGCGCGTGGTGTCCAGCATCGTGCCAAGTGTCAAACCTGCGTCCAACGCGCCCGAGGACAGGCGGATTGCCGAAGAAGTCCAGCGTGCGATCGCCGACCATGAAGGTCTGCCTGATCTGATCGAGGACATGCTCGACTCTCTGGGCAAGGGCTTTTCCGTGGTCGAGATTGATTGGCTGAAGGATGCCGATCGATGGACCCCGCGCAAGTTTGATCGCGTCGATCCCCGGTTCATTCAGTTTGACCGCGTGACCGGGCGCGAAATGCGCATCCGAGACATCGGCAATGTCATCGACGGCAAGCCGATGGATGCTTACAAGTTCATCCGGCACACCGCACGCCTGAAGTCCGGCATGGCCTTCCGGGGCGGCATCGCGCGGATCGTGGCGTTCAGCTGGATGTGCAAATTCTACAGCCTGAAGGACTGGATGGCTTTCATAG
>JBGSRQ010000422.1:0-2555 GCA_041737515.1 Rhodobacterales bacterium
CAGTTTTCTTAAACGTGCGACCCCGGTTGACGCCGCGGTGGCCGAAGATGTCAGCGCTACAGTCGCCCGCCTTCTGGCCGAGATCGAGGCCGGGGGCGAACCTGTGGCACAGCGGCTTGCCCGCGATCTTGACCGGTTCGAGGGTGAGATCGTGGTGTCGGAACAGGCGATGGCCGATGCCTGCGCCCGGGTGCCACAATCGTTGCGCGACGACATCGCCTATGCGCATGAAAACATCGCCAGATTCTCCGAGGCCCAGCGCGCCAGCTTTCGCGAAACGGAAGTGGAATTGCGCCCCGGTCTGATCGCCGGGCAAAAGCTGATCCCGGTGGCGGCTGCGGGCTGTTATGTGCCGGGCGGGCGCTATTCGCATATCGCGTCGGCCATGATGACCGTGACCACCGCCAAGGTCGCCGGGGTGGCGCATGTGGCCGCCGTCTCTCCTCCCCGCGCCGATGCGCCTGCGGGCGTGCCGGATGCAATCCTTTACACGCTGCACCATTGCGGCGCTGACCGGGTTCTGGCTCTGGGCGGTATTCAGGGGGTTGCGGCAATGGCTTACGGCCTGTTCGGTCTGCCGCGTGCCGATATTCTGGTGGGGCCGGGCAATCAGTTCGTGGCCGAGGCCAAGCGCCACCTTTACGGCCGTGTCGGCATCGACATGGTGGCAGGCCCGACCGACAGCATGATCATCGCCGATGCCACGGCCGATCCCATCACCGTGGCGTGGGATTTGGCCGGGCAAGCAGAGCATGGCGTCAACTCACCGGTCTGGCTTGTCACGTCGTCCGAGGCTTTGGCACGCGAGGTGCTTCGCCTGGTGCCACTGTGCGCCGCCGAGTTGCCGCAGCCGAACCGGGGCGCTGCCGAAGGTGCCTGGGCCGCTTTGGGCGAGATCGTGATCTGTGACACACCCGAGGAAATGGCGGCCTATGCCGACCGCGCCGCCCCTGAACACCTGCATGTGCAATGCGCCGATCTGGAGTGGTGGAAGGCCCGGTTGCGCGCCTATGGCTCGCTTTTCCTCGGCGCGAACACGACCGTGGCCTTTGGCGACAAGGCGGCAGGCACAAACCATGTTTTGCCGACCAGCGGCGCCGCACGCTATACCGGCGGGCTTTCGGTCCACAAGTTCCTGAAAACCGTGACATGGCAGACGGTTTCGGACGAGGCCCTGCCGCGTCTGGCCGAAGTCACCGCCAACATCAGCAGGTTCGAGGGGATGGAGGGTCACGCGCGAACCGCCGACATCCGCCTTGCGAAATTCGCCCCCAACGCCCAATCTGCGGCAACCAACTAAGGAATACATTCGTGCATCTTTCCCGCTTTCCCCGCACCCGTCTGGCCCATCTGCCCACCCCGCTTGAACACATGCCCCGTCTGTCGGCGTTGTTGGGTGGCCCTGAAATCTGGATCAAGCGAGATGATTGCACGGGGCTTTCCACGGGCGGCAACAAGACCCGCAAGCTGGAATTCCTGATGGCCGAGGCTTTGGCGCAAAAGGCCGACATCGTGCTGACCCAAGGCGCCACGCAATCCAACCACGCGCGGCAGACGGCGGCGGCGGCGGCGAAACTGGGCATGGCCTGCCATATCCTTCTGGAGGACCGAACCGGCTATAACGAACCCAATTACCGCATGAACGGCAACGTCTTGCTGGACGTGCTGCACGGTGCCAGCATCGAGCATCGCGGGCCCGGGCTGGACATGAACGCCGAGATGATGGCCGTGGCCGAGGATTTCCGCGCCAAGGGCCGCAATCCCTATACAATCGTCGGCGGCGGATCGAACGCAACGGGCGCGCTGGGCTATGTGAACTGCGCGCTGGAATTGCTGGGCCAGATGGTCGAAGGCGGGATCACTTTTGATCACATGGTAACGGCCACGGGGTCGGCGGGCACCCATGCGGGCCTGATCGTGGGATTGAAGGCACTGAACGCGCAACTGCCGTTGTTGGGCATCGGCGTCCGGGCGCCCAAGGACACGCAGGAAGGCAACGTCTTCAAACTGGCCCAACTGACCGAGGAAAAACTGGGCGTGCAGGGCGCGGTATCGCGCGCGGATGTGGTGGCGAATTGCGATTATATCGGCAAGGGTTACGGCATCCCGGCCGACAGCACCCTCGAGGCAATTGATATATTTGCAAAAACCGAGGCGATCCTGCTGGACCCGGTCTATTCCGGCAAGGGCGCTGCGGGCCTGATTGATCTGTGCCGCAAGGGACATTTCAAGAAGGGCCAGCGCATCGTGTTCCTGCACACCGGTGGCGCGATCGGCCTGACCGGCTATACCCACGTTCTGCCCCACGCATGAAGCCGGTCGGCATCATCGGCGGGATGGGGCCGGAGGCGACGGTCTTGCTGATGCAAAAGGTCATTGCCGCCGTGCCCGCCCGCGATGATGCCGACCATGTGCCCCTGATCGTGCATCAGAACCCCGCGGTCCCCAGCCGCATCAGACGGCTGATCGAGGGCGTTGGCGAAGACCCGGCCCCGGTGCTTGCGGGCATGGCGCGCGATCTTCAGGCGGCGGGGGCGGTGGCGCTGGCTATGCCG
>JBGSRQ010000453.1:0-2540 GCA_041737515.1 Rhodobacterales bacterium
GCGCAACCGCGTGATCCCGCGCGCTCCCAGTGCCGCAGCACAGGGCGAGTTGCCCATCAGCACGATGACGGCCGGATCAACCAACGCCACATGCCGCGCCAGAAAGGGCAGCAGCATGGCGATTTCATCCGGCGACGGCTCGCGGCTCTGCGGTGTCCGCCACGGCAGCACGCTGGTGATGTAGATCGCGGAGTCGGGGTCTGCGGCCCCGCGCGATTTGCCGATGGCGGCAAACATCCGGTCCAGAAGTTGCCCCGCGTCGCCCACAAAAGGCCGCCCCTCGGTATCCTCTTCGCGGTCCGGTGCTTCGCCGATGATCATGACCCGCGCGGACGGATTGCCATCGGCAAAGACCGTCTTGCGCGCCCCGCGCTTCAACTCGCACAGATCGAACGCCTTCAACGCCGTGTGCAACTGCGCCAGCGTCGTGGCCTGATCGGCAATCGCTTGTGCCGCCAGCACGGCATCCGATCCCACAGACGCCGCCACCGCAGCATCCGGTGCAATATGCTGCGCAACCGCAACGGGCCCGCTTTGGGCCGGGGTCGCGCGATCGGGGAGTTCGGTCGCATAGCGATCCACCGGCACATCGCCCACGGCCTCGGTCGCGCCAAGGTCAATCTGCCAGGCCAGCATCGCCACCAGCGACTCGTATGAAGGTTCGGCGTTCATGACAAGGGTGTAGCACGCCCCCCGCGCCCCGCAACCGCCCTTGATGCGGCAGCCCCCCCTGCCTATAACGACCCAACCCCTGATCCGGAGAGGCCCATGAGTTTTCGCGCCCGCCACCTGCTTGGCATCGAACACCTTGCCCCGGATGAGATCACGACGGTGCTTGATCTGGCTGATCGTTACGTCAGTCTGAACCGCCGGACCGTCAAACAATCGGACGTGCTGGCGGGCATGACCCAGATCAACATGTTTTTCGAGAACTCGACCCGCACGCAGGCCAGCTTCGAGCTTGCCGGAAAACGGCTTGGCGCCGATGTGATGAACATGTCGGTGGCGCAATCCTCGGTGAAAAAGGGCGAAACGCTGATCGACACGGCGATGACGCTGAACGCGATGCACCCGGATTTGCTGGTGGTGCGGCATGGGTCATCGGGGGCGGTCAACCTGCTGGCGTCCAAGGTGAACTGCGCGGTTCTGAATGCGGGCGACGGGCGGCACGAACACCCCACACAGGCGTTGCTGGATGCACTGACGATCCGCCGCGCCAAGGGCCGCATTCAGCGCCTGACAGTGGCCATTTGCGGCGATATCGCGCATTCCCGCGTGGCCAGGTCGAACATCATCCTGTTGGGCAAGATGGAAAACCGCATTCGTCTGATCGCGCCGCCGACGCTGATGCCATCGGGCGTCGATGAGTTTGGCTGCGAGATTTTCGACGATATGCGCAAGGGGCTGGAAGGGTGCGACGTGGTGATGATGCTGCGCCTTCAGAAGGAACGCATGGACGGCGGTTTCATTCCGTCAGAGCGCGAATATTACCACCGTTTCGGGCTGGACGCGGAAAAGCTGGCCTTCGCCAAGCCCGACGCCATCGTGATGCACCCCGGACCAATGAACCGCGGAGTCGAGATTGACGGGACGCTGGCCGATGACATCAACCGCTCGGTCATTCAGGAGCAGGTGGAGATGGGCGTCGCCGTGCGGATGGCCTGCATGGACCTGCTGGCCAGGAACTTGCGCGCCGAACGGGGGGCAAAGGCGGCGGGGGTGATGGCGTGAGGGGGTCGTCGTTCCACGTCTACACCCTTGACATGCCGGCTGCCGATCTGAGCGCCAGTGGGCTGGCCAGCCTTGCACCGGGTAGCAAAACTGCTGAAACGGGCGTGGGCGAGGCTTTGCTTGATCTTTTTGGCACGGAAGTAGACCCCGCCATGGTCGAGGTGTTCGATGTGGCCGACCTCGCCGACATCGGGCTTGCGGCCTATCTGATTGACGGCAACGGTGCCACCGAAGCGCAGATCGAGGCGGATCGCGCCCGGTTGGAGGCGGTAACGGGCTTTGTTCTGATCCTGCATGGCCCTGCACCGCACACCGCCGACCCGCGCCTGAACCGCATTGGCAGCTATGCCGAGGATCTCCCCGCGGTGCGCTTTGAACCGCTGCCCGACGCCTCGGCCAAAGGTATCGTGTCGCAAGGCAAGCCGCCGAAATCGGACGCCCGCATCGGGGGCATGGTGGCGACGGTGGTGCTGTTGATCCTGTTCGTCTTTACTGCCCTTCTGATCTGGTTCGCCGGATGAGCCTTGCCCTGCTGCCTTCAGCGAAAGCCAACCCATGACCGATCTGATCCTGACCAATGCCCGGCTGATCAACCCGGAAACCGGGACCGACAGCCTTGGCTGCCTTGTCGTCGCGGGCGGCGAGATCAGTCAGATCATGGACCAGCCCACAGGACCCGCACGCGCGGCAGCAAAGACCCGGACCGTTGATTGCGGTGGCAAATGCCTTGCCCCCGGCATCGTCGATCTGGGCGTGCGGATCGGCGAGCCGGGCGACCGGCACCGCGAATCCTTCCGCTAGGCCGGGCT
>JBGSRQ010000467.1:0-2517 GCA_041737515.1 Rhodobacterales bacterium
GTGCTGGATCATCCGATGGTCAACGCCTTTGCGGCCCCAGGCGGGCAAATCGTCATCTTGCGCGGACTACTGGACGAGGCCGAAAGTGCTGATGAAGTGGCGGGCGTTCTTGGGCACGAGATGGGCCATGTGGAATCGCGCGATCCGACCCGGCTTGCGATGCGGGCGACCGGGTCCGCGGGTATCATCTCGATCCTGCTGGGCGATGTGGGCGGCGGCGCCTTGGCCGTCGCATTGGGTCAGCAGGTGATGCAGGCGACATACACCCGCGCCGCAGAGGCCGAGGCCGATGAATTTGCGTTCCGCATGCTGGGGCAAGCTGGGGTCAGCACGGCGGGAATGGCCGCGTTCTTTGATCGCATCGCCAAGGATGCGCCCGAGATGCCGGAATACCTTTCCAGCCACCCCTCCAGCACCGGGCGTGCGGACCATGCGCGCAATGCCAATGGCACAGGCACGCTGACGCCTGCGCTGTCGGATGACGACTGGGCGGCGCTCAAAGCGGTGTGCAACCGCTAGTCGATTGCCTGCCAGCCGAATGACAGCCACAGCAGCGTTGCGCCAAGATGCGTGTTGCAGGGGCTTTCGGTCCTGCAAAACCGCGCATTCAGGCTGATCCGAACCGTGACTTCATCGAGTCGGCCTGCAGCGGCAGGACGCGCTGCGCAGATTGGGCGGAAAGAGCCAGCACCACACCGACCATCACGCCCCGCCATTCGGTGTCAGAAAGCGTCCCGTTGGCCAAAAACCGGTTGCGGTTCTGCGCGCAGCAAAGTTGATCGGGAACGCCATCCCCGCCACTGCAAACCCCTTTGGAATGCGCGGTCACTCCACCGCTTCGGCCGTCAGCCACACGCCGCCTTCAGGACGCAGGGTCAGGATCATGACCGGTTTGGGCTCCTTGCCCGGAACGGGTTTGAAGCGGAACCGTGACAACAGGGTGGCCAGAATGATCACCGCCTCTTGCAGCGCGAAATTGGCCCCGATGCAGATGCGCGGGCCGTCGCCGAAGGGCAGATAGGCGAAACGATCAATCGCCTTGGGGTCGGCAAAGCGCGACGGATCAAAGCGGTCGGGGTCCGGCCACAGGGTGTGGTGCCGGTGCAAGGCATAGATCGGCAGCACTACCGTATCGCCCGGGTGGATGTCGCGCCCGCACAGCACATCGGCCTTTTGCGCCGTGCGTGACAGGAAGGCGGCGGGGGGATACATGCGCAAAACCTCATCCACGATCTGACGGGTCAGAGGCAGGGCAGCAATATCGGCCTGCGTTGCCGCGCGTCCGTTCAGCACGCCGCGCGCCTCATCGCGTGCGGACTCTTGCACACCCTGGTCAAAGGCACAGAGATACAGTGCCCAACCAAGCGTCAGCGCGGTGGTCTCGTGACCCGCGACGATGAAGGTCAGCAAGTTGTCACGCAGTTCCGCCGTGGTCATCTGCCGCCCGGTCTTGGGGTCCGACCCTTCCAGCAGCAAATCCAGCAGATCGGGAACCGGGCGCGCACCATCCGCGCGGCGGCGTTCGATCGCGCTGTCGGAAAGGCGTTTCATATCCTTCATTGCGCCCGCCGTCAGCATCCGACCCGGTCGCGGTACCCAGGCAGGCGCGCCAAGGATATCGAGCAGAGACACTTTTGCCGCCTGCGCGATGTAGCTTTCGATGGCACGGTGCACCGCGTCGCGGTCGAACGCCTCGCCGCCCGAAAAGGTGACATCCGAGATGACCTCGAATGTCGCGATCACCATTGCATCGAACATGTCCATCGCGCGGTGCGGTCCGGCTTCGGCCACCCGTGCGGATGCACGTTCAGCGGCGGCGGTCATCACCGGGGCCAGGGCCGCGACATTGCGATGCGAAAAGACCGGGGCTGCCGTGCGCCGCTGCCACAGCCATTCCGCCCCTTCGGCGACAAACAGGCTGTCACCGATGGCGGGCTCCAGTATCAGTTTCGTGACCATCGACTTGGGGTAATCCTCGACGGCATCGCGCAACACACGCTTCAGCGCGCCGGGGTCCATCACCATATGCCAGCGTTTGCCGGTGCGGCCAGACAGCATTGGCATGCGCGTCGCAATCTCGGGGATAAGTTCCAATACATTGCGCCGCCCGGCCTTGACCGACCCCCAGATACCCAAGGGTTCGTTCGACAGCGGCACGCGGGCGGGAACAGCGGCGGGGATCGGGTCGTGCAGGGTCATCAGAGCCTCCATGTTGCGTCACAGATAGCGCGCGGCATGGATTGCGCCAATGCGCCCGAATGTCCGGCACAGACAAGGTGCCCCCCGCACCTGCGAAGGCTTGATTTTCCCGCACCCAGTGGATAGATGCCCCCCGGTATGGAAATCGGGGCATTCAGCGCCCCCCTGATTGCGTGAGAGGCCATCATGGCGAAGGCAAAGTTTGAACGGAACAAACCGCATGTGAACATCGGGACCATTGGTCACGTTGATCACGGCAAGACGACGCTGACGGCGGCGATCACGAAGTATTTCGGCGAATTCCGTGCGTATGACCAG
>JBGSRQ010000468.1:0-4671 GCA_041737515.1 Rhodobacterales bacterium
GATCCTTGCGGCGCTGGCGGCGCGGATGGCTGGCGCGCGGGCGGCAGTCTGGGTGGCGGCGTGCTATGTGACGACGCCCTTTGCGGCGCTGGGCAGTCTGCTGATATCGACGGATACGGTCATGGCGCCGTTCTTTGCCGCAGCACTCTATTTTCACCGCAGATTGCTGGAGGGCGGCGCCTTGCGGTTCGCAGCACTGGCCGGAGTTGCGGCGGGATGTGCGTTTCTGGCCAAATACGCGGCGGTCTATTTCCTGATCGGTGTGGCACTGGCCTGCCTTTCGCCAGCACTGCGGATCCGGCCAAAGGCGGCGCTGCTGATGGGGGCGGCGTTCGCGTTGACAGTGCTGCCCAACATCGTCTGGAACCTGCAGAACGATCTTTCGACATTTTCGCATACTGCCGACAACGTAGGATGGGTGCGTGAGGCGTCGCCACTTGCGAACCTGCGCTTTGCCGGTTTGGCCGAGTTCTTTTTCAGCCAGTTTGCGGTTGCGGGGCCGGTCCTGTTCGCGGCGTTGCTGGTGGCGGCGACGCGCCTGCACCGCTATCCGATGATGGCGTTCGTGGTGCCTGCAGTGCTGATCGTGTGCGTGCAATCGCTTTTGGGCAAGGCTTATGCGAACTGGGCTGTGTCGGCCTATTTTGCCGGAACGGTGGTGGCGGTGATGGTGCTTCTGGCGCGTCAGCAGTGGTTGATGATTTCACTTGTGATCAATGGCGCGATCAGTCTGGCGTTGCCGGTAATCACGCTGATGCCAGAGCTGACGCTGGGGCAAGACCGCCCGATCCTGCAGCGTTATCTGGGGCGGGCTGCGTTAAGCGCGCAGATCATTGCGCTAGCGAAAGGTGCGCCGATCGTGTCGGATGATCGCGATATTCTGGCCGATCTTTTCTATGCAGCGCGCGATTCGCAGGTGCAGGTCTTTGCCCGCCCGCCAAAGGGCCGCCCGATGCACCACTATGAACTTAGCTATGCGCTGCCCGCATCGCAGAAAGGCGAGGTTTTCTTTGTGACCGGCGGCCCTGCGCCGCGCTGCGGGGCCAATCTACGCTCGATTCCATTGCAAACCGCGGGTGGGGCCCATTCAAGGGTCGTTCTGCACGGATATTTCCTGCCTGCCGACTGTCTGACGCGACCCTGAAAAGCCGCCAGAAATCAGTGGATTTCCGGCAATTCCTTGCCGGTGGCGCTGTTGACAACCCCCCGCCGACCCCCTATACGCCCCCCACCTGACCTGCGCACTCCGCATGGTTGGGGCTCAAAATTGAAGTGGTCACGATCCGGGCCCAAAGCCCCGATCCTCTGGAATTCCACCGCATCGTCCCCGCGAAGGGGGCGTTTGCGGTTTTGGTGTTTTGCGGGCGCGTAAAGCACGACATGAACGAAATGCCCCCGGAAATGTCGCTGACGGGCGATGATTGAACGGGTTGCAACAAAGGGCGAACCTTAATGCCAACGATCCAACAGCTGATCCGCAAGCCGCGGGAAGCGCGCGTAAAACGGTCCAAGTCGCAGCACCTTGAAGGCTGCCCGCAAAAGCGTGGCGTCTGCACGCGCGTCTACACCACGACGCCGAAAAAGCCGAACTCGGCCATGCGTAAGGTTGCCAAGGTGCGCCTGACCAACAGCTTCGAAGTGATCTGCTACATTCCGGGCGAAAAGCACAACCTTCAGGAACACTCGGTCGTCCTGATCCGCGGCGGTCGTATCAAGGACCTTCCCGGCGTGCGCTACCACATCCTGCGCGGTGTGCTTGATACCCAGGGCGTGAAAGACCGCCGTCAGCGCCGTTCGAAATACGGCGCGAAGCGTCCGAAATAAGAGGATTCACAGATGTCTCGTCGTCACGCCGCTGAAAAGCGCGAAATTCTTCCCGACGCCAAGTTTGGCGACACGGTTCTGACCAAGTTCATGAACAACCTGATGATCGACGGCAAGAAGTCGGTCGCGGAATCCATTGTGTACAACGCTTTGGACCGCGTTCAGCAAAAGCTGAAGCGCGCGCCGATCGAGGCGTTCCATGAGGCGCTCGATAACGTGAAGCCTTCGGTCGAGGTGCGTTCGCGCCGCGTCGGTGGTGCCACCTATCAGGTGCCCGTCGAAGTGCGGATCGAGCGTCGCGAAGCATTGGCCATCCGTTGGCTGATCATTGCCGCCCGCAAGCGCAACGAAAACACCATGGAAGAGCGTCTGGCCGCCGAACTGGCAGATGCATGCAACAACCGTGGAACCGCCGTGAAAAAGCGCGAAGACACCCACAAGATGGCCGACGCGAACAAAGCGTTCAGCCACTACCGCTGGTAACCTGAATTTAGCCTGAGGCAGCCCAATGGCACGCGAATACCCCCTGACCCGCTACCGTAACTTCGGTATCATTGCCCACATCGACGCGGGCAAGACGACCACGACCGAGCGGATTCTCTACTATACCGGCAAGTCGCACAAAATCGGCGAGGTGCATGATGGCGCCGCGACGATGGACTGGATGGAGCAGGAGCAGGAGCGTGGCATCACGATCACTTCCGCTGCAACGACGACGTTCTGGCAGCGCACTGAAGATGCCGGCGGCCCCGCTGGCACCTCGGCGACGAAGTATCGCTTCAACATCATCGACACTCCGGGCCACGTTGACTTCACCATCGAAGTAGAACGCAGCCTTGCCGTTCTGGACGGTGCTGTTGTGCTGCTTGACGGTAACGCGGGTGTTGAGCCGCAGACCGAAACCGTCTGGCGTCAGGCTGACCGCTACAAGGTTCCGCGGATTGTGTTCGTCAACAAGATGGACAAGACCGGCGCCGATTTCTTCAACTGCATCAAGATGATCAAGGAACGCACCGGCGCGACCCCGTGCCCGATCCAGATTCCGATTGGTGCGGAAGACAAACTGGAAGGCATCATCGACCTGATCACCATGGAAGAATGGGTTTATCAGGGCGAAGATCTGGGTGCCTCCTGGGTGCGTCAGCCGATCCGTGCTGACCTGAAAGCCTCGGCCGACGAATGGCGTCACAACCTGCTGGAGCTTGCTGTCGAGCAGGACGACGAGGCGATGGAAGCCTATCTTGAAGGCAACGAGCCGTCGGTTGAAACGCTGCGCAAGCTGATCCGCAAGGGCTGCCTGTCGATTTCCTTCATTCCGGTGCTGGCTGGTTCTGCGTTCAAGAACAAGGGCGTCCAGCCGATGCTGAATGCCGTGATCGACTTTCTGCCGACCCCGCTGGACGTGCCGCCCTACATGGGTTTCGCACCAGGGGACGAGACGGAAACCCGCAACATCGCGCGGTCTGCCGATGACGCGCAACCGTTCTCGGCACTGGCGTTCAAGATCATGAACGACCCGTTTGTGGGCAGCCTGACCTTCACGCGCATCTATTCGGGTGTGCTGAAAAAGGGCGACGCGATGCTGAACGCGACCAAAGAGCGCAAAGAGCGCGTTGGCCGCATGATGATGATGCACGCCATCAACCGCGAAGAAATCGAAGAAGCCTTTGCAGGCGACATCATCGCGTTGGCCGGACTGAAGGAAACGACGACGGGCGACACGCTTTGCGATCCGGTCAAGCCGGTGGTTCTGGAAACCATGACATTTCCGCAGCCCGTGATCGAGATCGCGGTAGAGCCGAAGACCAAGGCCGACCAGGAAAAAATGGGCATCGCGCTGGCTCGTCTTGCTGCTGAAGATCCGTCGTTCCGTGTGGAGACCGATTTTGAATCGGGCCAGACGATCATGAAGGGTATGGGCGAACTTCACCTTGATATCCTCGTTGACCGCATGCGCCGCGAGTTCAAGGTAGAGGCAAACATCGGTGCGCCCCAGGTGGCCTACCGCGAGACCATTAGCCGCGAGCATGAGATCGACTACACGCACAAGAAACAGACCGGTGGCACCGGCCAGTTCGCGCGCATCAAGCTGATCATCACGCCGACCGAACCGGGCGAGGGCTATTCGTTCGAGTCCAAGGTTGTCGGTGGTGCGGTGCCGAAAGAATACATTCCGGGTGTCGAAAAAGGCATCAAGTCGGTGATGGATTCGGGCCCGCTGGCCGGCTTCCCGGTAATCGACTTCAAGGTGACGCTGATCGACGGCGCTTATCATGACGTTGACTCGTCGGTTCTGGCCTTTGAAATTGCGGCTCGGGCAGCGATGCGCGACGGTCTGAAAAAGGCCGGGGCAAAACTGCTTGAACCGATCATGAAGGTCGAGGTTGTGACGCCGGAAGAATACACCGGGGGCGTGATCGGCGACCTGACCAGCCGTCGTGGCATGGTGCAGGGCCAGGACAGCCGTGCGAATGCGAATATCATCGCCGCTTTCGTGCCGCTGGCCAACATGTTCGGCTACATCAACACGCTGCGGTCGATGACATCGGGGCGGGCGAACTTCTCGATGTCGTTCGACCACTATGATGCCGTGCCGCAGAACATCTCGGACGAGATTCAGAAAAAATACGCTTAACCGGTGTGGCGGGGTGAACCCCGCCCTACCACCCCGTAGGGTGCGCACGTCGCACCGCATCGAAAAATCAGGAGGCCATCATGGCGAAGGCAAAGTTTGAACGGAACAAACCGCATGTGAACATCGGGACCATTGGTCACGTTGATCACGGCAAGACGACGCTGACGGCGGCGATCACGAAGTATTTCGGCGAATTCCGTGCGTATGACCAG
>JBGSRQ010000056.1:0-4702 GCA_041737515.1 Rhodobacterales bacterium
TCCTGCATCACGATCTCGCCTGCGGCCAGTCGGCGGCGCTGCGCAGCGGTATTCAGGCGGCGCGGGGACGCATCATCGCAACGCTGGATGCGGATGGCCAGAATCCGCCCGACAACCTGCCGCGCCTGATCGCACCCTTTCTGGTCGCCGGGACCGACCCTTTGCTGGGGCTGGTGCAGGGCCAGCGGTTGCGCAGGCAGGACACATGGTCCAAGCGGATGGCATCAAAGCTGGCGAACCGGATTCGTCAGATGATCCTTCGCGACGGGGTGCGCGATTCAGGCTGCGGCATGAAGGTGTTTCCGCGTGCCGTCTATCTGAACATCGCTTATTTCGACCATCTGCATCGCTTCATGCCCGCGATGGTGCGGCGTGAAGGATTGGCCGTGGTGACGATGGATGTCACCCACTCCGAACGCCAGGGCGGGCAGTCGAAATACAACAACCTGCAGCGCGGACTGGTGGGGATTGTCGATCTGCTGGGCGTCGCCTGGCTGGCACGGCGCAGGCGTCTGCCAATCGTGTCCGAGGTGGCCTTGCACGACAGGCCCGCGAAACCCCCGCGCAATCTTCTGCACTGACGCGGGGGCCGCACCTATTGCGCGACGAACAGTTTCGATCCGGGGCGTTGTGAGGCTTCCAGCGCGTCCAGCCGGTATTTCAGTTCGGCAATTTCCGCTGCCCGCACATCAATGCGCGCGGCAAGAACGGAGGCTTCGGGTTCTTCGGGCTCGTCTTCCTTCTTGCCGACCATCCAGCCGAACAGCTTGCCCAGAAGCCACGACAGATCGTCCATGATCAGAAAGAACGATGGCACGATCACCAGGCTCAGGACGGTTGACGCGATGATCCCGCCGATCACGGCAGTGGCCATCGGCGCGCGGAACGACCCGCCCTCGCCAATGCCAAGGGCCGAGGGCAACATCCCCGCCGACATGGCAATCGAGGTCATCACGATCGGGCGTGCACGTTTGTGGCCCGCCTCCATCACCGCCTTGACGCGGTCCATGCCTTCTTTTCGCATCTCGATGGCAAAGTCGATCAGCAGGATCGCGTTCTTGGTCACGATGCCCATCAGCATCAGGATGCCGATCAGCACCGGCATCGACACCGGGCTTGAGGTGATGATCAGGGCCGCCGCGACACCGCCGATGGCAAGCGGCAGCGAGAACAGGATCGTGAAGGGCTGGATCACCGATTTGAACAGCAGGATCAGCACGGTCAGCACCAGCATCAGGCCCATGATCATGGCGTTGACGAAACTGCCCACCAGTTCGGCCTGAATCTCGGCCTCGCCCGAGGGTGCCACCTTGACCGAGGCCGGAAGCTGCACCGAAGCCACAATCTCGTTGAAACGGGCGGTCGCGGTATCCAGCGCCACGCCGACGGGAAGGCTTGCGCCGATGGTGGCGATCCGGTCACGGTTCAGGCGGTTCACGACGCTGGGCCCTTCGGACAGCCTTATATCGGCGACGGCCGACAGGGGCACCGTGTTGCCGCTGGCCGTGGTCAGCTTCAGCGCACTGATCTGATCCAGATTTTCACGGCTTGCATTGTTCAGCCGCACCCGGACCGGGATAAGCCGGTTGTCGATCGAAAGTTTTGCCAAGGCGGCGTCAACGTCACCGATGGTTGCAACCCGCACCACCGACGCGATCTGCTGTGTAGTGATGCCCAGCCGCGCCACCTCTGCCAGACGCGGGGTGATCTGGATTTCCGGGCGGGGCAGGGCCCCTTCAGAGGCGACGTTGGCAAGCAACGGCTCACCCGCCAGCGCATCTTCCAGACGCTTTACGGCAAGGTTCAGATCGGCTTCATCTGTCGACAGGATCGAGAAGCTGATATCGCGCGCCCCCCGATCATTCAGCTTGAAAGCGCGCACGTCGGGCACCGATTTTACGATTGTGAAAATCTCGGCCTCGATCTCGTTTTGCGGGCGGATGCGGCCGGTTACCGGCGCTTGCGGCAGATAAGGTCCGATCAGTGGCAGTTTCTGGCCCAGATCGGAAAACTTGCGTGCAAAGCCGTTGTCCAGTCGATCAAGTATTACCGACACGCTGGCACGGCGGATGTCCAGATCGCCCTTGGGAGACGCGCCACCAATGACGAGCACGCTTTTCACGCCGTCGATCTTGCCGATTTTCTCACGCATCGCATCGGTGGTGCGGTCGGTCTGATCCAGCGTCGATCCGGGTGGCAGTTCAACCGACACGGACACGCGGCTTTCATCCTCGGGCGGGAACAGGCTGCCGGGGATCTGCGACATGAAATAGATCGAAACGATCACCACGCCGACGGATGTAAGCAAGGTGAGGTAATAATTCGGGAAGTGCAGGCGGATACCCGGTATCTTCCAGCTTTTCGTCGTCATGCGCACGAAGCCCAGATAGCCGCGCATGATGAAGCCGTCTTTCTGATCGGCGTGGCCCGCGTCTTTCGTGCTCATCAGATAGGCGGCCATCATCGGTGTGATCAGCCGCGCGACAAGCAGCGAGAACAGGACTGCAATCGCCACCGTCAGGCCGAATTGTCGGAAATACTGGCCCGGAATGCCGGGCATGAAACTGACCGGCACAAAGACTGCAACAATGGTAAAGGTGGTGGCAATAACGGCCAGACCGATTTCATCGGCAGCCTCGATCGCCGCGCGGTATGGAGTCTTGCCCATGCGGATGTGGCGCGCGATATTCTCGATCTCCACAATCGCATCGTCGACCAGAATACCCGTGGCCAGCGTCATCGCAAGGAACGATACAAGGTTCAGGGAAAATCCCAGCATGTCCATCAGCCAGAATGTCGGCACCGCCGACAGGGGCAGCGCCACGGCCGAAATCAGCGTGGCGCGCCAGTTGCGCAGGAACGCCATGACCACCAGAATCGCCAGCAGCGCCCCCTCAAGCAGCGTGTCGATGGCTGCGATGTAGTTGCCGTAGGTGTAGAACACCTTGTCGTCGATCATCTCGATCCGCACGTTGGGATTGGCGGCGCGCACCTGATCCAGTGCCTTGTTGGCGGTTTCGGCCACGCTGACTTCGGACGCGCCTTTGGAGCGGAACACCGAAAAGATCACGACCTGCTTGCCGTCAAACCGCCCAAAAGACCGCAATTCTTCGTAGGTATCGACCACCGATCCCAGATCGGAAAGCCGCACGAACCGACCCGAGGGCAGGGCGATGGTGGCCTTTTGCAGATTCGCCACGGTGTCCTGATTGCCAAGGGTGCGGATCGCCTGCTCGGCCGAACCAAGCTCGGACCGGCCGGAGCCGATGTCGGCGTTGGTCAGGCGCAACTGCTGACTAACGGCCTGCGCGGTGATCCCGAAACTGCCCAGTTTGGCGGGATCAAGCTCTACCCGGATCTCGCGGTCAGCGCCGCCGTAGCGGTCTACACGGCCGATGCCGGGACGGCCCTGCAGGGCACGGGTGATGGTGTCACTGACAAACCAGCTCATTTCCTCAAAGGTCATGTCCGGGGCGGTGACCGCGAATGACATGATCGCGCCGCCTTCGACATCAATCCGGGTGACGATCGGGCTTTCGATATCGGTGGGCAGATCGCCGCGGATCTGGTCGATCTTGTCCTTGACATCCTGCACGGCCTTGTCGGTGGGCACCTCGATCAGAAACTCCACGGCGGTCGTTGAAACACCGTCTGTCACGGTTGACGTGACGTTCTTGACCCCGGTGATGCCCGCAACCGCATCTTCGATTTCCTTGGTGACCTGCGTTTCCAGTTCGGCAGGCGACGCGCCCGATTGTGCCACGGTGACGGCCACCACGGGCACGTCGATGTTGGGAAACTTGGTGATCGGCAAAGTGTTGAACGATTGCCAGCCAAAGAACATCAGGATCACGAACGCCAGGATAGGACCGATGGGGTTTCGGATCGACCATGCGGAAAAGTTCATCGCGCGATGCCTCTAGTTCGTGCCGCTGTCGGCGGATACGGGGTTGATCTTGTCGCCGTTGCGAACGAAAGCGCCAGCTTTCAGCACGACCGTGTCGCCATCGGATACTCCGGAGACAATCTCGATCATGCCATTGTCACGGATGCCGGTTTCCACGACGACCTGCTCCACCGTGCCGTCGACGACGCGCATCACGGTTGTGCCGTCGGGCGAAGACCCGATTGCCGTCAGCGGAACGGCGACGGAGTCATGTTCTGCCACAAGAATGGTCGCATCGACGAACATGCCTGTGCGCAGCGCCTCGGGGTCATCCACCGAAATCCGCACCCGACCCATGCGTGTGGCAGGATCGACCGAAGGTTCGACCAGCCGCACCTTTCCCGCAAGCGGTGCGGCCGCTCCCACGGCAGAGAGCAGAACGGGTTGCCCCGGTGCCAGACTCAGAAGATCACCCTCGGCCACATCGGCGCGCAATTCCAGTGCGTTATCGCGGATGATCACGAACATCGCCGGCCCCGAAGCCGAGGCAATGGCGCCAAGTTGCGCGTTGCGCGATACAATCTCGCCATCGACCGGGGCCACAACCTTGGTGCGCGACAACTGAAGTTCGACATTGGCAATCTGCGCTTCGACCAGCGCCACCTGCGCGCGCGCAGCCTCCAGCGTCTGGGTTGCCACGGCGACGCGGGCATTGGCACCAACCGCGTTTGATTGCGCGGTGTCTGCCGCAGCCTGCGACGTGGTGCCGTTCTTGCTAAGCGCCCGGGTGCGTTCGTTCACGCGCTGGGCTTCGGC
>JBGSRQ010000060.1:0-3409 GCA_041737515.1 Rhodobacterales bacterium
GCCCGACCAGCGGCAGATCGTCGCCACCGTCACGCACCGGGGCCACAGCCCCGCGCGGCGGCACCCGGCGCTTGATCTCCAGCGCCTTGGCCGACCGCTTCATCAGGTCGGGCAGATCAAAGGGTTTGGGCAGATAGTCGAAAGCCTCGGCCTCGGCCGCCTGAATCGCGGTCATGATGGTGTTTTGCGCCGAAATCACGATCACCGGCAGGCCGGGGCGCAGGGTGGAAATGCGCGGCAGCGCCTCAAGCCCGTTGCCGTCGGGCATGATCACATCGGAAATCACCAGATCGCCCTTGCCCTCTTCGACCCAGCGCATCAGCGTCATCATCGAGGATGTCGCATGCACCTTGCAGCCCGCCCGCGTCAGCGCCTGCGTCAAGACCGTGCGGATCGTGCGGTCATCATCAGCAACCAGAACCGTGCCATCCATCAGCGAATTTCCTTCTTGCGGGGTGCCCCATCGCGGGGTGAACTGTCTCGGGGGGCGACAGGAAGCGAGATCCGGAAGACCGTGCGGCCCGGCGCGGAATCAACCGCGATCCAGCCATCGTGATCGGCGATGATCTTGGCCACCAGTGCAAGCCCAAGGCCAGTGCCGTTTTCGCGGCCCGAAACAAACGGTTCGAACACATCGGCAGCGATATGAGTCGGCAGGCCGGGGCCGTCGTCGATGATTTCAACCTGCAAGGGCAGCGGGTTGCCGGACCCATCCTTGCGGCGAAGTCGCAGCGACAGATCATAGAATGTGCGCAGGCGGATCGTGCCGCCGTTTGGCCCCGCGGCCTCGGCGGCGTTCTTGATCAGGTTCAGAAAGACCTGCATCAGCGAATCCGTATCGGCGAAGGTGGCGGGCAACGACGGGTCGTATTCCTCCAGTATCGTCATGCGGGCGGCAAATCCCATCAGGGCAGACCGGCGGGCACGGTCCAGAGCGTCGTGGATATTCGCGGGCTGCCGGTCGGGCGCGCGCAGGTTGCCGAACTGTTCGACCTGTTCCAGCAATTTCACGACGCGGCGGGTTTCCTCGACAATCAGATCGGTCATCTCGCGGTCTTCTGGCGACAGGTTCATCGACAAAAGCTGGGCCGCGCCCGAAATGCCCGCCAGCGGGTTCTTGATCTCGTGCGCCAGCATTTCGGCCATGCCGATGGCACTTTTTGCGGCCGATTTCGACTGCCCGCCGCGGCCCAGCCGGTCGGCAATATCGCGCGGCGACAACAGCAGCATCACGACGCCGGGATTGTCGGCCATCGGCGCGATATGCACGGTGCAGCTTTGCGGCGGACGCTCGCCCGTGGTCACATGCGCGTCGTTGATCACGATGGGCGAGTGGTTGGCGCGGGCGCGTGCCAGCGCGGCTTCGATATCGGCGTCAATCGACAGGCGGTCAAACACCGGCTGGCCCTGCAACTGCCGCGAGGAGGTGATCATGAACGCCTCTGCCGCCGGGTTCGCCTCGATGATCAGGCCCGCATCATCAATCAGCAGGGCTGCAATCGGCAGCGAGGCCCAGATGACCCCGGGCACCGGATAGGGGCTGCGGTATTCCATCATGCGGCAGCCCTTTGTGGCGACAGGAACGCCTGACCCAGCGCGCGGATCACACGGGCCGGATCATCGGCGGTCACGACGCCCTGGCGGTGCGCACCGCAGCCCGCAGCCTCCAGATACCAGCCAAGGTGCTTGCGCGCGGTCTTTGTGCCAAGCTCGGTCCCGTAGAACGACAGCATGTCCTGATAATGCGCGATCACCAGATCCGCCAGCGCCGCGCCCTGTGGCACCAACGGGGTCGCACGACCGTAAAGGGCCGCCGAAACCTGCGCCAGAACCCAGGGCCGCCCCTGCGCGCCACGCCCGATCATTACCCCGTCCGCGCCCGATTCCACCAAAGCCTGCGCTGCGGTTCCCGCATCCACGATATCACCATTGGCGATCACCGGAATCCGCACGGCATCCTTGACAGCGCGGATCGCCGCCCAATCGGCCGCGCCCTTGTAAAACTGACACCGCGTGCGGCCGTGAATTGTGATCATGCGGATGCCCGCAGCCTCGGCCCGCCTTGCCAGCGCGGGCGCGTTCATCAGCGCATCATCCCATCCAAGCCGGGTTTTGAGCGTTACGGGCACCTTGACCGCCCCTACCACCGCATCAATCAGCGTCAGCGCGTGATCGAGATCTTTCATCAGGGCCGACCCGGAATAGCCGTTGGTCACCTTTTTCGCGGGACAGCCCATGTTGATGTCGATCACGCGCGCGCCCTGCCCTTCAACGTATTTCGCTGCTTCGGCCATCCAGTAGGCCTCGCGTCCGGCGATCTGCACCGATGTTGCGGTCTGATCAAATCCCAGTTCAGCCCGCGCCCGCGCCAGCGGCCGGGCTTGCACGACCTCTTGGCTGGCCACCATTTCAGACACGACCAAACCCGCACCAAAGCGCGCGACCAGCCTGCGGAACGGCAGGTCGGTAATCCCCGCCAAGGGTGCCAGAAGCACCGGGGGATCAAGGGTCATGTCATCAAGGTGCAGAATGTTCTCCCGCGTCACCGTTCCTTTCAGCTAACCCTGCGACGGGGGCGTGACAACCACGAAGGCGCATTAATTTTCATCACAACGTGATCATCGCCTATAAAATAGGCAAACAGGCACTGAAAGCCCGGTGGATTGTCATGTCCGGTGGCATCCCCTAAACCTGCAGCAGTGCCTCTTACCGGATTGCCCATGCGCAGTGTCGTCATCATCCTTGCCGCCGGACGTGGCACCCGCGCCGGCGGGGATCTGCCAAAGCAGTGGCAGATGCTGGAGGGAGAGCCGGTGCTGGCCCACACTCTGCGTGCCTTTGCAGGCATGGACCATGTGGTTGTGCATGCACATGGCGAGGCCGGGCGCGCGCGGGCGCTGGCCCCTTCGGCACTGCTGGTTGAAGGAGGCGCATCCCGCGCCGGGTCTGTCAGAAACGCGCTGGAGGCTTTGGCAGGGAAAGATTTCACCCATGTGCTGATCCATGACGGCGCGCGCCCGTTGGTCAGCGCAGACCTGATCACGCGGCTTCTGGCGGCGCTGGACACCGGCGTCGCGGCAGCCCCGGCATTGGGCCTGACAGATGCCTTGTGGCACGGCAAGGACGGCCGCGTGACAGGAGTGCAGCCGCGCGACGGCCTTTTTCGCGCGCAGACGCCGCAGGCATTCCGGTTCGATGCGATTCTTGCTGCCCACCGCGCCCATCCGGGGGGGGCCGCCGATGATGTAGAGGTGGCGCGCGCCGCAGGCCTGGATGTCGCAATCATCGAGGGCTGCGATGAAAATCTGAAACTGACCTATCCCGCCGATTTCGCGCGGGCGGCAGCGATCACAAGGGGGCGGCGCGGCATGGATATCAGGCTTGGCAACGGCTTTGACGTGCATGCCTT
>JBGSRQ010000049.1:0-4242 GCA_041737515.1 Rhodobacterales bacterium
CGCATGCTTACCTCGATGAAGGCCGAGGTGTTCAGCTCCCGCGCGGTTGCGCTGTCTTGTGCGGTCGCCATCGACATGGCCCGCGCCACGGCTGCGGATGACTGGAAGGCCCGCGCCGCGTTTCTGACGCCCATCGCCAAAGCCTATGGCACCGACACCGGCATCCGTGTCGCCGACATGGGCATCCAGGTGCATGGCGGCATGGGCTTCATCGAGGAAACCGGCGCCGCGCAATACTTGCGCGACGTGCGCGTGACGGCGATCTATGAGGGCACGAACGGAATTCAGGCGATGGACCTTGTGGGCCGCAAGATGATGGACGGCGGCGAGGCGGCCTTCCGGCTGTTGGACGATATCCAGAATCAGGCAGGCCCGGCCCGCTCCGGGGGGTTTCCGAACATGGCCACCGCCGTCTGGAACGCCGCGGAATCCCTGCGTGAGACGACCGAGACACTGGTGGCGCAAGACATGAACGACCGTTTCGCCGGGGCTGTGCCCTACCTCATGGCGTTTGCCCGCGTGCTGGGCGGCCACTACCACCTGTCGGCGGCTCTGGCAGAAGGCCGGGAAGGCCCGCGCGCCGCCCTTGCGCGCTTTTTCATCCGTCGGATCTTGCCAGAACATGCGGCCCTTCTGGCGCAGGTCCGCGAAGGCGCGGCGGGCCTTTACGCCCTGTCACCCGAGGATCTGGCGGCGTGAATGACACAGGCGCGGCTCTTGGCATCCGCTATCCCGTTGCCAAGCCGCCCACCCCTGGAACGGCAATCGAAATTGCCGATGGCGTGTTATGGCTGCGCCTGCCGCTGCCGATGGCGCTGGACCATGTAAATGTCTTTGCGCTGGATGATGGCGACGGCTGGACGATCATCGACACCGGGCTTGATACCAGCAAGACCCGTGCGATCTGGAATGCGGCACTGGCTGGGCCATTGGCGGGAAAACCGGTGCGCCGGGTTGTCGTCACGCATTATCACCCCGACCATATCGGCCTAGCAGGCTGGTTTCAGGCGCAAGGGGCAGAACTCATCACCACCCGCACCTCGTGGCTATACGCGCGCATGCTGGTGCTGGATGTTCAGGCCCTGCCCTCGCCCGAGGCGATGGACTTCTGGCGTGGGGCCGGCATGCCCGCCGACATGCTGGCAAACCGCGCGGCAGAGCGCCCGTTCAACTTTGCCGATGTGGTAGCGCCTTTGCCACTGGGTTTCACCCGCATATCGGAAGGCGACATCATCACGATGGGCGCTCGCCGCTGGACCATTCGCGTCGGCCACGGTCACGCCCCCGAACACGCCACCTTCTTCAGCCTTGATGACGATCTGGTGCTGGGCGGCGATCAGCTTCTTCCCTCCATCTCGGCCAATATCGGCGTGTATCCGACCGAACCTGACGCCGACCCTCTTGGCGAATGGCTGGCAAGCTGCGCGGCGTTCAAGGACCATGCCACCGATGCGCAACTGATCCTGCCGGGGCACAAGCTGCCCTTCACCGGCCTGCCCCTGAGGCTGGATCAGATGATCGAAAATCACCACGGCGCATTGGACCGCCTGATCGACCACCTGCAAACGCCCCAAACGGCCGCCGATTGCTTTATACCGCTGTTCAGGCGTCAGATCACGGGTGACGCCTACGGCATGGCGCTGGTCGAATCGGTGGCGCATCTGAACCACCTGCTGCACCGCCAGCGCATCACGCGCACCCGGCGGTCCGATGGTGCATGGATATGGTGCGCACAATAACGCCGGGCGCTCTGTCGCCTCGTGACAGCCCCGCATGAATCAGGTATTGCAACCCAGGATCACGCAGGAGAACACGCTATGGCCGACAAGCACGAAGGCAAAATGGATATCACGGCGCAGGAAAAGACCTTTGCCGGGTTTATCCGCATGTCCATATGGGGTGCGGGTATCAGCATCGCTGTTCTGATATTCATGGCGCTGGCAAACGCCTGACACCCAGCAGATGACCGGAACCGCCATGCGCCGCCTGACCCGTATCCTCGCTGCGCTTTGCCTTGTGGCGCTGACTGCCTGCGGCGCGGGCGTTTCGGTTTCCTCCAGTGACGAGGCCGTTGCAAACGCGCGCTATGTGGCCGACGGCCCGCCCACGATCACGCTGTTCACGGTGATCAACAACAAAAGCGGTTCGGGCGCGCACACCGCCCTGATGATCAGCGGTGAGGAGCGGATACTGTTCGATCCTGCGGGGTCCTGGTACCATCCGAAAGTGCCCGAACGCAACGACGTGCATTTCGGCATCACACCCAAGGTCGTGCTGTTCTATATTGATTATCACTCACGCAAAACCTACGACGTGATAGAACAGAGCGTGGTCGTAACACCCGCCGTTGCCCGTATGGTCGCAGACCGCGCCAAGGCGCACGGCGCCGTCGCCCGTGCACATTGCACGGAATCGACCAGCGCGATCCTGAGCGTCGTTCCGGGCTTTGAAAGTCTGCCGCAGACGTGGTTTCCCAAGCAGTTTTCCAAAGCGTTCGGCCAGTTGCCCGGCGTGAAGACAACGTATCACACCGATGACGATGACGATAAAAATCACGGTGTCCTGTTGGTGCAGGCCAACGGCGATCCATTCGTCGAATAGGCAGATGCGTTCAGACTGCCAGATGCGGCAGTCCGTAGAGCAGCGCTGCCCCCAGAACCATAGCGACAATCGCCCGGCGGAAAAGGGCGGCCACCAGCATCACGCCGACCGCCAGCACAACCCGCGCGTCATCACCCTGCCCGGGCACAGCACCGGGCCAGATCAGCGACGGCGCGACAACTCCCGGAATGGCCAGAAGCGGCAACACCCGCATCCCCAGCGCCGAAAGCGCCCAGCGCATCATCATGCCCGGCAGCGATATGCGCAGCAACATTACCCCCCCGGCAAGGGCCGCGATCAGCGTCCAGGCTTTCTGCGGATCGTCCATCCTGCCCCCTTTGGCACGGCGCGCAGGGCTTTACGCGCCCGCACTCTGGCCTTAGGCAAAAGACAGGCAGGATGCAATTGGCAGGCGGGGCGATGGTGATCTTCGGGGCGATCCTTGCTGGCGGCGAAGCCCGCAGGATGGGCGGTGCCGACAAGGCCCTGTTACGGCTTTCCGGGCGCAGCCTTCTTTCTCATGCAATTGAACGGCTGTCACCGCAGGTGGCCAGCATTGCCCTGTCGGCGAATGGCAATCCAGCGCGCTTTGCGGAGTTTGAACTGCCGGTTCTGCCCGATGATGCACCGCTTGGCCCTTTGTCGGGCGTTCTGGCCGCGCTCGACTGGGCCGAAGGCCACGCCGGTGCAGTCGTGACCGTGGCCGTTGATACGCCCTTCTTTCCCTGCGACCTGGTGCCCCGCCTTTATGATGCTGCCAACGGCGGCCTTGCCATCGCCCGCAGTGCCGGACATGCGCATCCGGTCTTTGCCCTGTGGCCGCTAAGCTTGCGCTGCCCTTTGCGCATGGCCCTGGCGCGAGGCGAGGCCAAGGTTATGCAGTTCGCGACGACCCATCACGCGGCGAGTGCGGATTTCCACGCAAGCCCGCCCGATCCGTTCTGGAATCTGAATACCCCGGCAGACCTAGCCGCCGCCGAATCGGCCCTCGCCACCCGATGACCCAGCCCTTCGACAGCGTGATCATCGTCGACTGGTCGGCCTCAGCCACCCCCTCGCCCCGGCGACCCTCGGCTGATGCAATCTGGATCGGCATGGCCTCGGCACAGGGCGTTACCACGACATATCACCGCACACGAACCGAAGCAGAGGCAGCCCTGACCCGCATTCTGCAGGCCGAAGCTTCCGCAGGGCGACGGGTACTGGCGGGATTTGATTTCCCCTTCGGCTACCCACAGGGATTTGCCAGGCGCCTGACCGGAACCGCAGGGGCGCAGGCCGTCTGGCACTGGATGCAGCACAGCGTCACCGACAGCTTATCGAACGAAAACAACCGCTTCTCCGTTGCCGCCCGGATCAACGCCATGTTCGCCCCCCCCGGCCCGTTCTGGGGCCGCCCGACTGGCCTGGCCCTGCCTGCACTGTCCGAACGCAAGGATGCCGACTACCCCGCCCTTGGCCTTGCCGAACGCCGCCGCGTCGAAACACTGGTGCGGGGCGCGCAACCCGTGTGGAAGCTTTTCACCACCGGTTCGGTCGGATCGCAGGCACTGATGGGCCTGCCGATGATCGCGCGACTGGCGGCACGGCACCAGGCAAGCGTCTGGCCCTTTGATCCCCCGGGCCCTCTGACCCTGGCCG
>JBGSRQ010000078.1:0-8976 GCA_041737515.1 Rhodobacterales bacterium
CAAAGCCGCCGAAACCGTCTTGCGGCAGCGCCCCGCCAATCTGCGTGCGATCACCATCGCCGGGCGCCGGGCGGCGCGGCGGTTGCTGGCCACCAAAACCGGGAAGCGCACCGCCGAGAACCGTCTTGTCCTTGTCGTTGCTGCTCATCACATTTTCTCCGGTATCGCCCAGAGCTCAAGCTTCAACTCTGGCCAGTCGCCCGCGAAATGCATCCCGATGGCGGGGGCGGTGGAAAATTCGGGCCAGAACGGGGTTTTCTTGTCCAGCAGAAAGTAGACGTTTGTGGACACCACCCTGATCTGGCGCGGGGGGTTGGGCAGATGCACAAGGGCAATGCCCGGCAGGTTGTTCTTCACAATTTCCGACATGCGGGTGTTGGGGCCAACCTTGCACAACTGCGGGAACTGCTGCTGCACCTGCGTCAGCGGCTTGCCGGTTTCCACCTCGATCACAAAGGTCGCCTCGCGGAACAGGTTTCGGTCGGCCACTTCGGCGATATACGAGTTCTGCCGCACCTGCCGCAGATCAAGCCGCACCGCGCGGCCCACATCACGCGACAGGAAGCGCTGGATGTCCTGCACCACCGGCGTGAAGCTGGCCTTCTGGTCGGCGTGATCATAGGGTGCGTAGGTCCGCGCCATCCTCTCACCATGGTCGAACGAGGCCAGTTCGCCGGCCAGACCGACAAGCTTTTCGTAAAGCCGCTCGGGATGAACGGCGCGCATGGTGGCATAGTGGCGCAAGATCCCGATCTCGCGGTTCAGCACCATCAGCACCATGAAGTCGGCCGCTTGCATGCCGCCCATAGTCGGGTCGGCGGCATAGCGGGCCAGACTGCCCAGCTTTGCCTCGATCCAGCCGATCACACGGCTTAGATACCCCATCATCACCGGATGCACGGCCACGATCAGCGCGGGCGGCGGCAGCGTATCATCCAGCGAGATCACGCCATCGCGCACCTCGTTGATGCGGGCGATGCGCAAGCATTGATAGCCGGGCTTGGCGGTCTGGCGCACATCAAGCTCCAACCGGGGCAGCGCAACCTCGACCGGGTGTTCCACGCGCGCGGCCGAGGTGTTGTCGGCCACCGTCGCCGACCCCAGCACATAGCGCGTCGTGGCGGCATCGGACCCGATGCCCACTTCGCGCCCGTTCTGGCTTTGATCGGGCAGGGTCAGCCACAGATACAGACCCTTGGCATCTTCTGGCACCTCGATCGGCGTCGGCAACGGCCCCGCGTTGGGCGCATCAAACGGTGTGCCGTCGGGCATGATGCCCACGATAGAGCGCAGGCCAAAACGGCCCTGCTGCGCCATATCGCGGTCAATCGTCATGTCCGAAACGCCCCAGGGATAGGGGGTGATCACATCGGTTCGGGCCTGAATCAGCTTTTCGACATAGCGATCAGCCTGCTGCAAATGCTGCGGCTGAAGGAACAGGCCCTCTTTCCAGGCGACCTTGCTAAACCAGGACATCACGATCCAATCGTTTTTGGCGGCCTGAACGGGCCCTCAATCCTACTATCAAACTGTGCGGCGATGCGGTCGCGGGGTCAAGCCTTAGCCCGGCCCCGCGCTTGTCGAATTTCTCTTAGAATTGCAGCCGAACCTGCCCGGTAATACCCCAGCTGTCCAGTTGCTTGCCAACCCGGGCATCCGCGCGAACCGACGCGCTTAGCTGGCGCGCCTTGCCGATTTTGCCTTCGTCCAGGATTTTGACATAGCTGACACCCGCGCTGAATTCGACATACTGACCAAGGTTGTCGTTGGACAGGTTGTCTGTCTGAAACACGCCCGGCGTGTCGGTCTCGAACGTGAAGCTGGATGTCGGGCCGTTGGCAAAATCCTTGTAGAACGTCGCCGTCAGGAACTGGTTCGTCGCCGACGTTCCATCCTCGGCAATTTTCGTCCGCGCGATCGTCGCCCCGACAAATCCGGTCTTGTTGTCGAAATCATTGATTGCCAGCTGGTCACCGTTGTCAAACACGATGTCATCGGTCTTTGTCCGCGTCCAGGCGAAGCCTGCCGTCGGGATCACGGTATACGGGGTGTCGGCAATCGGGAAGGAATAGCTTGCCGATCCGCTAAGCGTCTGCGCCTTGGAGCCGAACTTTTCATCCGTCAGCCCCAGACCGGCAAAGGTGCCGACTCCGGCGTTTGAAACCTTGAAGTCCGTTCTTTCCAGCCGGTATTGCAGATCAAGTGCCAGCGGCCCCCGAACCGCCGCCAGATAGAGCCCGCCGTAATATTGATTGAACTTGGCCTTGGTTTCGCTGGTCTGAATGCCTGTCAGAGCACCGGTTGTCTGATCAATCGCGAACACCGGCTGGTTGGTGGTACCCTGGTTGATACCACCGATGCCACCAAACGCCAGATCCCAGCCTTTGAAGTAGCCGTTGAAGCATGCAAAATCACCACCCAGCTGGATACCGCCGTAGCTTGCGGAAACCTTGGAGTCGAAGCTCTTGCCATTTGTGATTGTTCCGCCGGTCGTCGTGGCGTTACCGCCAAGTGCGCGGCCCCACAGACCCGTTCCACAGGGTTTTTCATCCTCGTACGCAAGACCGCTGACGAACGGGCTGGAGGGTCGGTTGATGACCGATCCGATCAGGCTTTGCGTCAACGAGATGTTTCCGGCAAGGCCGCTGATGCCGGGGTTCACGGCGACACTAAGATAGGTATCACCTGTCGATGCCTCTTTCGGCGTGGCATACACGAATTTCTCGCCCGCCGCAGGCAGGCCCAATGTCGTGCCCAGCGTATAGTCGTTTGCAGTGCCAAAGGAATCGTCGGCGTCGATCAGTTTGATCCCCTTTCCGACAATTGACCTTGTGCCATTGAAATCCAGGTCAAGCGTGACCCGCCCGGTCAAAGGACCGCCCTTGACCTGCAGCAAGTCAGCCCGACCGTTCGATCCCGCGTTCGTATCCACATTGAAGCGCAGCACGTTGGTTCCCCTGACTGCGCCGTTGACTTCAACCCGGTCCGTTGGGCTGGCGTTTCCAGTAAGATCAAGTGTCCCGTTGTTGATCAGACCGCCGTTCAGGACGGTCGTTCCTCGCGAACCGAAGGTGCCCGTATTGTCAACCGGACCACCGAACACGGCATTGACCGCGCTTACGGTGCCAGCGTTGAACAGCGGGCCATTCAATGTGCCGCGGGTGTTCAGTTGCGCGTTCGCTTCGTTGAAGAACCCGGTTGTTGCACCGGCTGGAGCAAACGTCACACTGGGTGCCGCGGTTGCGCTGCCCGTGCCAAAGATTTGCCCTGCCGCCAGATTGAAGGTCGCCCCGGACTCGTTGGTAAACGTTCCGCCAATCGCCGACACACGGTCACCGATGGTCACTTGGCCGCCGGTAAGGTTGGTCACCGAACCGGAAATCGTGCCAAGAAGATTGGCGTTGCCCGAGTTGGTCAGGCCACCGTTCAGGTTTCCGACCAAAGACAGTGCGCCGGAGTTCAGCACATTGCCGGCAAGCGTCGCTCCGGAATTTACAGTCAGGCTACCTGCCGCATTGTTGATCGAAGAACGGGTGTTTTCCGTCAGATTGATCTCGCCGCCGGCGTTGCGGATGCCGCCGGTAAAGTTTCCTCCGTTCCCGTTGAGGGTGCCCGCCGAAAGGGTGGTAAGACCCGCTACGTCCGATCCCGCATTCGCCTCAAGGCGGCCGCCTTCAATTGCCACATCACCCGCAATCGTGCCCGCGCTCAGGGTGGTGCCCGCCGTGTTGGTCACGCTGCCATTCAGCTGGCTTCCTGTGCGCACCCGCAGGATACCACCGTTGTTGGTAACATCCGCTCTTGCCACGCCGTTGATGTTGGTCTCGCCCGCGTTGGTGATCCCGCCGGCAAAGGTTCCGCCATCAACTTCCAGCACACCTGAATCTGTTATGCTGGCGGCACCGGTTACTTCGGCACCCGTAACGTTCGTGACCGTGCCGCTGGAAACCACCAGCGCACCGGTGATCGTACCGCTGTTTGTGGTTGAACCGCCGGTATTCGTCAGATTGCCCCGCAACGACCGGCCCGCATCGACAAGAACCGTCCCACCCGAATTTTCGACATTCGCCGTGGTGCTGTTGTTGATGTTGGCGGTGCCCGCCCGCACGTCGATGCCGCCCGCAAATGACCCGCCATTCGCGTTCAGCGTGCCGGTTCCGTTGACCACGGTCAGGCCCGTTATCGCCGCCGTGGACAATTGGTTGAACGCGCCGTCGCTGATTGTGGCACGACCGTCGATTGTGCCCTCGTTCGTCGTGTCCGAGGCACTGGTGACATCGCCAACCACCGTGCGGCCTTCACCGATATTCAACTGCCCGGACGCATTGTCGATATCTCCGGTGACGATTCCGCGCACATTTACCGTGCCGCCCGTGCTGATGATGCCGTTGCCGCCAAAGGTGCCGCCGTCGGCGTTCAGGATGCCACCGGTTGCAACCCTTGCCCCGGCCGTGACACTTGACCCTGCGGCTGTTCGCGCTGCGCCACCCGTTACACGCAGCGCCCCGACCACACGCCCGGAAACGATGCCCGTGCCTCCGGTAACTGCCATGTCCCCGGCAAGAACGCCGTCCGTATCAATGGTTGTCGTGCCGCTCTGGTTCGTGAAATCACCCGTCACGTCGTTGACAACCGTTACGTCTGCACCATCGTTGAGCACGCCATTCGTGAAGACGCCGCCATTCGCAGCCACAGCGCCACCCGTCGCTGTCAGCAAACCGGTCGTTGTGCCGGTAGCGTTTTGCGTGAACGTGCCGCCTGTCACCGAGACGGTGCCGCCGATATCGCCATTGTTGCGAACATTGCCCGCCACCAGCGTAACCGCGCCGTTAATCAGGCCAGCCGCGGCTATCGTGGATGTTCCGCTGTTGTTGCGAAGATTGCCCGTCGTTCCGGCTGTCACGTCGATCGCGCCGCCGTTGTTCTGAAGCCCGCCCGCGAACGTGCCGCCATTGGCCGTGATGGTTCCTCCAGAGGTAACCGAGGTCAGTGCACCGACCCGACCGCCGCTGTTCTGTTGGAACGTTCCGCCGCTTACGCCAACCGTTCCGGTGATTTCGCCAAGGTTCAGGACTTCGCCATCGGCCTGCGTCACGTTACCGGTCAAAACACGCGTTGCCTGGATGGTCGAATCGCCGTTGTTGTGCGTCAGGTCGGCAATGACGTTTCCGGTTACCGAAACCGTACCGCCGCTGTTAACGATGCCGCCGGTAAAGGTGCCACCTGCCGCAATGATCGTTCCGGTTGAAGAAGCCGTGGCGGTGCCGCCCGTCGTGCCGCCGGCGTTCTGGGTATAGGTGCCACCGCTGGCCGTGACGTTCAGGGTCACGGTGCCGTTGTTCACGGTGGTGCCGCCACTGTTCACGATGCCACCGGTTTGCGTTATGCCGGTAGCAATCACCAGACTGCCGGCCGACTTTCCGACGTTTACGGTGGTGTTGCCAAGAATGTTCGTCGTGCCGCCGGTCATCGTGATCGGGTCGGCAAACGTTCCACCCCGCGCGTTCAGAACCCCGGACAGCGACACATTTGCCGCCCCGGACAGTTGCGCGCCCAAGCGATGATCGAACGATCCGCCTGACAGCGTCAGATCGCCCGTCACGATACCAAGGTTATCCGTAGTGCCGCCGCTTTGCACGATGTTGCCACCCAGTGTGATGCCGGCCCCAATGTTAAGATCGCCGTCGGTGTTGGTCACATTGACGGCTGTGTTTGCGTTGATGTTCGCCGTTCCGTCGTCCAGATTGATCACGTCGGTGAATGTACCGCCGTTCGCGTTCAGGATACCGCCATCGCGCACCCGCGTCCGGCCGGTGATCACGCCGCCCGCCAATTGGTTGAACGTGCCGCCCGCAACATCAACCGACGATGCGGCCACAACCGGATTGTTCACTTCGCCAGAGTTGTTGACGGTGCCGCCGGTTACCAGCAGCCGCCCGGAAAGGGTAATGCCCGCGTTGATGTTCAGCGTGCCTGCTGCATTCTCGACGGTGCCTGCTTCGGTGTCGGCGTTGAAATTCACCGTCCCGCCATTGTGCAGGATGCCGGTCGTGAACGAACCGCCATTCGCGTTCAATGTGCCGCCACTTACCGTAACAAGACCGCCGACCGTCGCACCGGCGGCTTGATTGAACGTGCCAAGGCTAAGACCAACTGTGCCGGTGATGATCCCGTCATTGTCAGTGGTACCGCCGGTTTGCGTCACATTTCCACCCAGCGTGATGCCCGCGTCGATATCAAGCACACCGTCGGTGTTGTTCACGCTGACAGTCGTATTGGCGTTGATGTTCGCAATGCCATCGTCCAGATTGATACGGTCTGTGAACGTGCCGCCGTTCGCGTTCAGGATGCCGCCATCGCGCACCCGGGTCCGGCCGGTGATCAGGCCACCGGCCTGCTGGTTGAAGATGCCGCCAGCCACATCGACCGACGATGCGCCGGCAACCGGATTGTCCACTTCCCCGGTGTTGTTGACGGTGCCGCCCGTCACCAAGAGCCGCCCCGAAAGGGTAATGCCCGCGTTGATGTTCAGCGTGCCTGCTGCATTCTCGACGGTGCCTGCTTCGGTGTCGGCGTTGAAATTCACCGTCCCGCCGTTGTGCACGATACCGGTTGTGAACGAACCGCCATTCGCGTTCAGGGTGCCCCCGTTTACCGTCACAAGGTCGCCCACCACTGCATTGGCACCCTGGTTGAATGTGCCGGATCCGACCTCGACCGTGCCCGAAACAGTGCCGTTGTTGTTTGTGGTGCCGTTGCTGTTGGTGACATCACCGGTCAGCGTGCGCGTCGCGTTGATCGTCGTGACGCTGGTTGCACCGAATTGCACGATGTCTGCGGTTGTGTTGCCCGATATCGTGACACTGCCGCCGGATTCGTTTCGGATGCCGTCGTCGAATTGCCCGCCGGACGACACAAGCTGGCCGCTGCCACTGATCGTCGCCTGATCCGACACCCGACCCGAATTGTTTGCAATTCCGCCAGAGACGTCCAGCGTGCCGTTTATTCTTCCGTTGTTGGTGATCGTCCCGTTCGAGCTGGAAACATCGCCGGTCAGGACGCGCGTTGCGTTGATCGTTGTTTCGCTTCCAGCGCCGCTTTGGGTAACATTGCCAGTGGTGTTGCCGGTGATGTTGACGTCACCGCCGGCCTGGTTGACGATACCGCCCGCATAATTGCCCGCGCTGGAGTTGATGGTGCCGCTATTCGTGACGGCGGAATCGAACACGGAGCCGACCGACGAGTTCAGGGTTCCGGATGCATTGTTCTGCACCGTGCCGGAAATCGTTCCGCTGTTTTCAAGCGTCGCATTGTTCACGACGTCATTCTCGATCGAGCCGGTCACGCGCAGCGTGCCGCCATTGACGGTCATGACCCCAGTGCCATCGCTGGTGCCAGACAGAATCAGAACGCCCGTTCCGGCCGGATTGACCGAGACGGCCCCCGAACCCGTGATGTTGGATGCGATGGTTCCGGTGGCACCCGAGTTTGTATTGATGGTCTGCCCGCCCGACGTGCCGATACTGCCGCCGGTAATCACATAGTTGTTCGCGCCAAAAAGGATCGAGCCGGGCAATACTGTGCTTGCACCCGCTATCGTGACCGTGCCGCCGCCACTTGCCGTGAAGCGGACATCATCGCCTGCCACAAAGGTCCGGTTCGTCGCGCCGCTATCGCTTGTCCAGTTCAGCGTGCCGACATTCCATGCTCCGTTGCCACTGGAGACGGTTGAGTTGCCTGCCACGCCGGTTGTTCCGGGTGCGGCAGCGCCACCCGGCGCGGTATCCCATGTAATCGTTTCGGCCCGGGCAGTCTGTGGATCAAGAAGAAAAAGACATGCTGTCAGCATGGCGGTCGACAACATCAGCGCCGATCGCAGTGTCTGCACTTCGGACTTGATGATGGAAATACGCATGAATGAATTCTCCGTGTGCCAGCTTTAATCGGACAGTCTTTCCAGCAGCACCAGAATGGTCGCCGCCAAGTTGGCCTCTTTCTGACCGCACACGCACAAGAAATCTACATATTTTTAACTGTTTACCGCGTGTTGCTTGCGCACAGTTGCAGAACTGACGACACAGCACGGAAACCGGGCCATGACGGCCCGACCGTTTTTTTTGTGCCAGCGCGCGACAAGCGCGACGGCGTTTAGTCCTTGGTGTTTGAAGACACGCCGACCTGTGCAGGGCGCAGCAAGCGGTCATGCAGCAGGAAGCCCTCGCCCATCACCTGAATGATCTGGCCCGCCTTCGTGCCCGGCATTGGCGCCTCGAACATCGCCTGATGCATTTGCGGATCAAACGTCTCGCCGATGTCGGGGACAATCGGGGTGACGCCGTGACGCGTCAGCACGTTCAAAAGCTCGCGCAGAGTCAGTTCCACCCCCTCGATCAGTGCAGAGGTCGCGGCGCGCTGTTCGTCGGTCACGACATCCAGCGCCCGGCGCAGGTTGTCATAGACAGGTAGCATGTCACGGGCAAGTTTCGATCCGCCATACTGCTCGGCCTCGCGCCGGTCGCGCTCGCCCCTTTTGCGCGCATTCTCGGCATCCGCCAATGCACGCATGAAGCGGTCGCGCATGTCGTCGCGTTCGGCCCGCAGCGTTTCAATTTCGTCACCGGAAATGAACTGCTCGATTTCCTCAAGGTTCACGTCGTCTGCGGTGGCTGGATCCTGTGCCATCTGGTCTTTCCTTGTCTCGTTCATGTCTTAGCCCTTGCCCCGGTCCGACATCAACCGCCCGACAAGTTGCGCCGTATAATCAACAATCGGAACGATGCGGCCATAGTTCAGCCGCGTGGGTCCGATGACCCCAACCGCACCGATGATCTTTCGATCAGCGTTCATATAGGGAGAGACGACCAGAGAGGAACCCGAAAGTGAGAAAAGCTTGTTCTCTGATCCGATAAAAATGCGCACACCTTCGCCGGATTCGGTCAGATCAAGAAATTCGGCAATGTCGCGCGTGCGTTCAAG